>NZ_LWID01000001.1:1720000-1987500 GCF_029783845.1 Volucribacter amazonae
CTGCGAAACGCGGTTTCGGACAGTGTCTGGTGGGTAGTTTGACTGGGGCGGTCTCCTCCCAAAGAGTAACGGAGGAGCACGAAGGTTTGCTAATCACGGTCGGACATCGTGAGGATAGCGCAATGGTAAAAGCAAGCTTAACTGCGAGACGGACAAGTCGAGCAGGTGCGAAAGCAGGTCATAGTGATCCGGTGGTTCTGAATGGAAGGGCCATCGCTCAACGGATAAAAGGTACTCCGGGGATAACAGGCTGATACCGCCCAAGAGTTCATATCGACGGCGGTGTTTGGCACCTCGATGTCGGCTCATCACATCCTGGGGCTGAAGTAGGTCCCAAGGGTATGGCTGTTCGCCATTTAAAGTGGTACGCGAGCTGGGTTTAGAACGTCGTGAGACAGTTCGGTCCCTATCTGCCGTGGGCGTAGGATAATTGAGAGGGGCTGCTCCTAGTACGAGAGGACCGGAGTGGACGCATCACTGGTGTGCCAGTTGTCTCGCCAGAGGCATTGCTGGGTAGCTAAATGCGGAAGAGATAAGTGCTGAAAGCATATAAGCACGAAACTTGCCTTGAGATGAGTTATCCCAATCTAAGGATTGTAAGGGTTGTTTGAGACGAAGACGTAGATAGGCTGGGTGTGTAAGTGTAGTGATACATTGAGCTAACCAGTACTAATTGCCCGAGAGGCTTAACTATACAACGCTGTAGTGTTTTTGCTGAGTAGAGGAAGTAGCGAAACAAAGCGAAAATAAAGTGAAGTAAAGAAAACGACAAATAAAGAATAAAGATTCAGACGATAGAGAATAGAGAGTTAAAGTAGACAGCTTGTTTTTGAAGTTAAAGAGAAGAAGAATAAAGAAAGGACAGAATCGAAGTAAAATCATCAAAGGAATTATCTTGGCGGCGATAGTGCGGTGGTCCCACCTGACCCCATGCCGAACTCAGAAGTGAAACGCCGTAACGCCGATGGTAGTGTGGGGTATCCCCATGTGAGAGTAGGTCACCGCCAGGTTGTTATTTATGAATGGCCCCTGTTGTCAAGCAACGGGGGTTTTTGTTTATTAAGAATTAAGAAAAAAATATTTTAAAACTGACCGCACTTTATTACACCAAAGTGCGGTTAGTTTTAGAATAATTTTTCTCATAAATATTGATATTCTCATTTTCCCTTCTCTTTAAAAAATTTTAGTGTGAATTTATCTATATAATAAGTTTTTAAATAAAGTTGGTGTAGAGCCAGAAGCAGAAAGCCTACTACCTTTCAACGATATTTTTCGGATTATAGAAAATCATTTTGTTTAATTAATCAACGTTTACCACAAATTTTAGTAAGATATTCTAATTAAGGGGCTGTACTAGATAACTAGAATAAGTTACCTTTAACTAGTTGTTTTAAATGGAGTTAATTAAAATAGGAATGATACACCAGCATATCCAACAAGTTACCCGAACAAATAACGAATATATCTCTTAATATTTGCCCAAGTGTAAGTTCTGGTGAATAAAGCGATAGCGGTAAATATGGTGTCTCCGCTTATTCGCCATTACTTGCAAAATACCCACTCTGTGAAAACGAGCGTTATCCAAAATAATGACCGATTTCTGTGTTAATGATGAGAGTAAAGCATGCTCAAACCAAGCTTCAAAAAGGTACGCGTCATGGTGTGCTGATACACCATAGGGACAACTAATTTATGTTCGATTTAAGCTACAACCAAGGATAAATGTTGATATTTTCTCCCACTGACTTTGGCTTTAACCTTTTGTCCTAAGTGCATAGGGCGAAAGAGATAAGTATCAATCCTTGTTTCATCAAGATAAACCTGTTGATAATCTGAAAATTGTGCTAATTGTGTCAAATAATGTGCGACTTTTTTTGGCTTGTTCTTTGTACGTCGTGGACTTTTTATGTGTTATTCCTCATCTTTTGAATGCATAAAAACTGCAGAGGTTGAACAGAGATATTGAGCAATTTCGTAAAGGTAGGCTTCGGGGCTGTTCTACATAGCTCATCAGTTTTTGCCTATCTAATTTGATGGCATTTTGCCCTGTCACTCAGTGTTTTAAGCTACCTATTTGTTTTTTCAAGTTAATCTAGCGGTAAAGCATTGGGCGTAAAGCTTTAATGCTTTTTTCGTAAATCTATTGAGTATGCCATTTTTGCCTGAGAAAATTAGCTTTGAATTGACTATAAAATGCATGACAACAGACCGCATGGGTATGCTTAAAGAGGTAAGCCTTGTATTAGCTAGTACAACTGGCAGCTTAAAAATCAGAGAAATGCTATTGGTGCTATACTTAATCAACAGCTTTTTGCTGTAGGGCTGTATGATTGCAGTATTAATAGCGATTTTTTATGGGTTTTACTATATACCCTAATGGATTGTGTTGCTCTCCTTAAGCAAAACCGAAAATCACACCGTCAATCAATTAGGACAAAAATTCTTTCTTATCTCCAACACATTAACTCTCTTTTAAAAGGCTTAGAGCAACAAGGCTTGATCCAGCGACAACGCGCTAAAACAGACGAACGCCAAGTAGTGCTAAATTTTACCGAGCAAGGGCAACAAAAATGCGAACAAAGTTTGATTTGTATGAACATTATTCAAAAATTTGACCTAAGACTTGAATAAATTCGCGTACTGCAAAAAGCGATATGTAAATTGTGTGATAATTTATTGGTGCAAAGTGCGGTTGGTTTTGAGAATATTTTTATAGGATGTTGAGTAGAGTATATTCCCAATCTGAAAAATATGATAATAATCATGTAGTAACAGTTTTGTTAATATACGAAAAAGCAATAAGTAAAACAAAAAGGCAAGATATACCAAAAGTCTTATGCACATGGAAACGGGGTTTAATCGCTGGTCTAAGAAACATTTTTTTGACGAAAAGAAGTTGATCAGAATGGGTATTCGCTGACAGAGGTGATGTACAGTGTCATCAATATGCAAGTGGATCACTCAGTTACATAATTGGGTTAAAAATACATTTGCGAGACTAAAGCATTTTCGGCGTATTGCAACACCTGATAAGGCATTTTTAATCTATGCTTTCAGGCTTGTTTTATCATTTATTGAGGTTTAAATTGAGGAGACATTCTAATCAACTAGAGCTAAAATTTACTGTTTAATAAACAATCAATATACTTGAAGTTTGAGATGTCTTTGTTTAAGATAACTTGCTTTCGTGGCTGATGTAACTGTTTTATCAAGAAAGTACGCTAGACAATCTATAGTGATTATGTTGCATTTTTTTAGCCAAAATTTAGAAATGGATAAAATCTTTCAGGTAATCTGAATAATTTAGACAATTAAACCAACAATTTTGAAATCATTGCTATGGATTTAATTTATAAATAAATCTATGCTTACTATTTTATGTATTTGGAGTAAACCAATGACGGAAATTTCCACAATCAAATATTTAAACCCTGAAAAACGTAGTGGTTTTATTCATAAAATTCACGAAACTGATGAAAAAGATTTTTTGTTTGTTGAAAAAGAATTAATTAATCTGAAATTTGACGATTTAACTGAGGGCATGGAAGTGCAATTTGAGATACATGGTCATTTTGCTAACAAGGTAACATTGCCTGAAGTTAATCAGAGAAAAACACTTGTTCAATCTCAAATTAAATACTTAAATCCAGAAAAGCGTAATGGTTTCATTTGTAAGCTTAGTGAAACTGATGAGAGGGATTTTTTCTTTATTGAAAAAGAATTATGTAATATTCAATTTGATGACTTGAAAATTGGTATGGTTGTTCAATTTGAACCACATGGTTCGTTTGCTAATAAAATTCAATTGTTTCAATCAAATGAAGAAAAGAGTGTTTTTCAAATAAATGAGATAGCAGAAGATAACTTTTCCAGCATTATTTATTCTATTATTCAATTAATGAAACATAATGCGCAAAATATTAATGATCCTTTTGTCTTTGAGGATTATGCACACACTATTTTGAAAATGCTTGTTCCCGAGGTTTATACTAGCCCACGTGATAAGCAAGCAGGGTTGTTTGATGGCTTATTTAAGTATAAAAATTTAGAAGTGATTTACGATTGCACTTTATCTAAAAATTTTAAAGAATACAAAGAAAATCAAATTTCAAATTATATTAATCAAATACAGCAGCAATCTATTACCATTAACAGAGAAAGAATTGGTTTAAATAGTAATTCAAATAAACAAATTTGGGTAATTACCAAAGATAAAACAGAGTTATTTCAAACACATCGAGGCGTAACTGATATTCGTATTAAAGAAGTAAGCATTTTTAGTTTAATTGATTTATTGAATAAAAAATTAGCAAATATTGATTATGACCCATTAGATGCGATTGACGATTTAAAAGATATTAAATAATTTCAAGAGTAAGTATCCCAAAAAGAATCGACCTAAAATCTATCTTAATCATTGGCGCAGACCCTATTGTTATTGTGCAAGCGTGTTAGTCTGACTATTCTGGGTGCAAGCCTGTAAGGCTTTGCGTGAGGAAGGCTATAAAGTCTAGTCAATTTTAATTCTGCCACAATAATAACAGCTCCTGATATGCTGTTACCAACTATGGGGGCAGAATATAGTCGTAAAATCAGACAAAGCGGCACACCAAGACAATATAAAAAGTAAGGTGTGCCAACACTTATTTAAAACAAGATTAATGGAGAGGATTTTTATTCAACACTCACCCCATAAAATGCGGTATAACCAAATGGGCTATGTTTATAATTGCGTACGCGTTGGCTCATTGGAATATAGGTTACCGAATGGGCAATGGTGACCCAAGGGGCTTGTTGTTTAATAATTTGTTGAGCTTGGCGATATAATTCTGCACGTTCATTTTGATCCGTTAAGCGGATTGCTTGATTTAATAGTGCATCATAATCTTTATTACACCAACGTGCGTAATTGCTGTTGCCTACGTTGGAACAAGCTAATAATGGTGAGAGGAAATTATCAGGATCGCCGTTATCCCCTGACCAGCCGTAAGTGCCTGCTTCAAGTTCTCCTGCTTTAGAGCGTTTAATATAATCTCCCCATTCATAGCTGACAAGTTTGGCTTTAACCCCAATTTTTTCCCAATCTGCTTGTAGCATTTCGCTCATTCGGCGTGGATTAGGGTTAGAGTTACGCACTACAGGTTGTACCCATAATTCTACTTCAAAACCATCTGGATACCCTGCTTCGGCAAGAAGTTGTTTGGCTTTAGCAGGATCATAAGGGTAATCTTCGATCTGTTCATCATATCCCCAAATGGTTGGTGGTAATGGTGTTTTCGCCGCAATGCCTGCTCCTTGATAAACTGCGTCAATAATGGCTTTTTTATCGGTGGCATAATTTAACGCTTGGCGTACTTTTACATTATCAAGTGGCTTTTTCTCGGTATTTAACGCAACATAAGCAACATTTAAGCCTTCTTGAGCTAATAGCTGGATTTTCGGATCTTGTTTCATACGAGCGATATCAGAGGTATTTGGGAAATCCATCATATCGCAAGCCCCACTTTGCACTTTAGCATAACGAGCAGTGGCATCAGGAGTAATACTAAAGATTAAACGATCGATAGGTGCTTTACCTTTCCAGTAATCTTTATTGGCTAAGAAACGAACCGCTTGATCCACTTGATAGCCTGCAAAGACGAAAGGACCTGTACCAATAGGTTGGGTGTCAATATTGGTTGGCGTGCCTGCTTTTAACATTTTATCGGCATATTCTGCGGAATAAATGGAAATAAAATCCATACCAAGACTAGATAAGAAAGTGGCATCAGGATTGTTTAAGCTAATACGCACAGTACGATCATCAACTTTTTCTACCGCTTTTAACAAAGCAGGAAATTTCATTGCATTAAAATATGGGTAAGTGCCATTAGATACCTTGTGGTAAGGGTGATTTGGATCTAATTGACGCTGAAAAGAGAAGATTACATCATCGGCATTAAATTCACGGCTCGGTTTAAAGATTTTATTGCTATGAAATTTTACCCCTTGACGTAAATGAAAAGTGTAAATTAATCCGTCATCACTGACTTCCCAACTTTCTGCTAAAGCGGGTTCAATTGTGGTTGTGCCAGGTTTAAATTCTACTAGGCGGTTATAAACTTGTTGGGAACTCGCATTATAAGAAATGCCGTCCATTACTAATGCAGGGCTAAATCCCGTTGGCGAACGGCTCGTACAATTTACAAAAGTCGTTTCAGCCTGAGCGAAAGTGGTTATTGATAAAGCCAGTGCTGTTAATGAAAACTTATTGATTAATTTCATTGGTTTCTCCTATGCTGACGGATTCATTCAAGACTAAAGATATAATAAACTTAATGAGCTTGAAAGATTAAAATTATATGAATTATAACGATTTATTCTTTATCATCGTAAACCATTGGCAAATAAACTCTGTTATCGCAAAAATATCATTCAAATCTAACCGCACTTTTTCACTTTCTATTGGATAATCTGTCGCTAATGCTACCACATAAGGATCAAGATCAGCTAAGGGCTTATCCATTGTTTGGCTTTGGCGATGGAGTAAAATTTTGGCAATAGGTTCTTGTTTAAACCCTTCCACTAAAATTAAATCGGTTAAATGGGGATCAAATTGCTGAGCAAGATAAGTTAAATCAAGAGGTTGTTGTTTTGTTTCAGTCATTAATGCCCAACGTTGTTCACAAGCCATAATAACTTGACTTGCTCCTGCTTGCGTCATACGTCCACTGTCTTTACGTGGATTATCTAGCTCAACATTGTGGTGAGTATGCTTAATTACCGCTACTTTTATGCCTTTTGCTTGTAATAGAGGTAGCAGTTTTTCTAATAAGGTGGTTTTGCCACTGCCGCTATAACCCGTAATACCTAGCATTGGGATTGTCAAATTGCCCTCCTTTGGTATTTCAAATACCTTAATTCAAAATGTATCTATTTAAACAAATTATACCGAGTTTGAAATAAGAAAAAATATAAAAATATTCTAAAAACTAACCGCACTTTAAGCTGTTGCCCATAAGGTAAATAAGACATTCTATGTTTACAAATGAGGAATAAAAGGAAAAATAATCAGCTTTAACAGTAATAATTAACAACTCTATTTTGTTAGTCTGTAAATTGCACGTATTTCTCGTTATAATAGCTAACTATTTTGGCTATTCTTGATTAGGGATATTAATGTGTTAAAAAAATTTTTTTGTGGATTTACTGCATTAGCGATGATATTTATGCTATCTGCCTGTGAAAAACAGCCTTCAATTATCAGTTTAACGGGCAAAACCATGGGGACAACTTATCATATTAAATATATTGATAGGGGTGATGTTAAGCTGTCTGCGGAACAACTACAGGAGCAAGTGGAACAACAATTGCATCTGGTGAATCAGCAGATGTCCACTTATATACCTAGTTCTGAAATTAGCCAATTTAATCAATCACAAAATGTGAATAATCCAATGCCTATTTCTACCGCTTTTGCTACCGTTGTGGCAGAGGCGATTCGTTTAAATCAGCTTACGCAGGGGGGATTAGATATTACCGTTGGCCCACTTGTGAATTTATGGGGCTTTGGGCCAGAACATCGTCCAGATAAACAGCCTACCCCAGAACAAATTGAACAACGGCGAGCTTGGATTGGGCTGGATAAATTGCAATTAACTCAACAAGCTGAACAGGCTTATTTAACCAAAACCGTACCGCAACTTTATATTGATTTATCTTCCATTGCGAAAGGATATGGAGTAGATCTGGTTGCAGATACCTTAGAACAAAATGCGGTTGTAAATTATATGGTTGAGATTGGTGGGGAAATTCGTGCTAAGGGGAAAAATATTGAGGGGAAATCTTGGCAAATTGCTATTGAAAAACCAACAGATATGGGAGAAAGATCACCGCAATTAGTGATTGGTTTAGAAAATATGGCAATGGCAACGTCGGGAGATTATCGTATTTATTTTGAAGAAAATGGTCAGCGTTTTTCCCATGAAATTGATCCGACAACAGGTTATCCAATTCAACATAATCTTGCATCAATTACTGTATTAAACCCATCGGCAATGACAGCAGACGGTTTATCCACAGGTTTGTTTGTTCTCGGTGCTGATAAAGCCCTAGAAATCGCAGAACAACAAGATTTGGCGATTTATTTAATTATTAAACAGGGCGATCATTTTGAGAGTAAAATGTCTCGTGAATTTAAACGGTTAACAGGCATAAATGAATAAAATAAATAGGAATAGAATATGAAAACATTTTTAATTACCTTAGTAATTTTTTTATTAATTATCTTAGCCATGGCATTAGGTTATATCTTTAATCGCAAAGAATTAAAAGGCAGTTGTGGGGGAATGAGTGCCATGGGGATTGAGAAAATGTGTGATTGTGAAGAACCTTGCGACAATCTTAAAGATAAAGTAGAAAAAGGTGAGCTTGATGCTTCAGAATTAGCACGTTTTAACAAAAAACAAGAAGCCTTTTATGAAGTAAAATGATACTTAAATCCTATATGCTATTAAATATCATTTAGTAGCATATATTTTATTTTGTCAGATTGTAGTTTGTTTTGATTTTTAAATATATCAATTATTATCGCTTTTCCCTCTCCTTTTCTGTACAATTTGCCCCGATTTTTTATTAGAGTGATTATTGAGAATAGTTATGAGAACGACACCCAACATTGGTTTTATTAGTTTAGGTTGCCCTAAAAATTTAGTGGATTCAGAACGTATTTTAACGGAGTTACGTTCTGATGGTTATAATATTATCCCTCGCTATGAAGATGCGGATTTAGTGATCGTTAATACCTGCGGTTTTATTGATAGTGCAGTACAGGAATCTTTAGAGGCGATTGGTGAGGCATTACAAGAAAATGGTAAGGTGATTGTTACGGGCTGTTTGGGGGCTAAGGAAGATCAAATTCGTGAAGTTCACCCTAAAGTGTTAGAGATTACAGGCCCTCATAGCTATGAAGCGGTAATGACCCATGTGCATAAATATGTGCCTAAACCTGCTCATAATCCTTATGTGAGTTTAGTGCCTAAACAGGGGGTAAAACTCACACCAAAACATTACGCCTACTTAAAAATTTCGGAAGGTTGTGATCATCGCTGTACATTTTGTATTATTCCTTCTATGCGTGGGGATTTAGATAGTCGCCCTATTACTCAAGTGCTTGACGAGGCAAAACGTTTAGTGGATTCTGGGGTAAAAGAATTATTAATTGTTTCGCAAGATACCTCGGCATATTCCCTTGATCAAAGCAAAGAGCAACAAAACCGTACCGTATTTTGGAATGGTATGCCGATTAAAAATGATTTAATGACCCTGTGTAAACAATTAGGTTCATTAGGCATTTGGATTCGTTTGCATTATGTTTACCCTTATCCGCACGTTGATGATCTTATTCCTTTAATGGCAGAAGGAAAAATATTGCCTTATTTGGATATTCCATTGCAGCACGCTAGCCCTAAAATCCTGAAAGCCATGAAAAGACCGGGCAAAATTGACCGCACTTTGGAGCGGATCAAGCAATGGCGTGAAATTTGCCCAGAACTGACTTTGCGTTCAACCTTTATTGTGGGATTCCCTGGCGAAACAGAAGAAGATTTTCAATTATTATTAGATTTTCTTGAGCAAGCACAATTAGATCGTGTGGGTTGCTTTAAATTTAGCCCAGTAGAGGGGGCGGTGGCGACGGATTTACCTGATCAAGTACCAGAAGAAATCAAAGAACAACGTTATCATCGCTTTATGCAGTTGCAACAACGCATTTCGGCACAACGTTTACAAGCGAAAGTAGGGAAACAATTAGCGGTGATTATTGATGATATTGACCAAGACGGGATTATTGGTCGTTCAATGGCGGACGCCCCTGAAATTGACGGCGTGGTGTATGTGGATAATCTTTCTGCTCAACCTGTAAAAGTCGGCGATATTATTCAAGTTACCATTACGCAAGCCGATGATTATGATTTATGGGGGACTTGTTAAGTATTCATCGTGAATTTACTAGAGTCGTTTCAATTTAAAATGAGACAAGGCGGTACGCCGAAGACAGTACAAGTAGTACGGCGAGGCGTAACAACGCTGTATCATTTTAAAGTGGAACGACTATAACACAGAATAAGGAGAATATTATGCTTTCATTTTTCGCTAACCCTTGGCTTATTAGCACAATGATCTTGCTATTATTATGCCTTATTCTGTTGTTTGTTAATGTAAGGCGTAAGGCTGATAGCCAAGCATTAACACAGGATTTGAATAAAACCGTTACGGAATTTAATCAGTTATTGCAAAAATACGAGGTTTTGACTCAAGCAAAACACCAAGTGGATCAAGCCCTCGTTAAAGTGGAAACCCATGGGGAAAATTTGCAATTACGTTTACAAGAACGTGATGATAAAATGCGATACTTAACCCAAGAACTTGATGAAGAACAACAACGCCATCAGCAAGCTAATGCCCAATTAGCCAGTTTAAAAGAAAATATGGGCATTGCCTCAGCCCAGTTACAACAGTTAAAACAACAACTGGATTATAGCCAGAGTCAAATTAATCTCAAAGATCAAGAATTATCAAAATTAAATGAAAAACTGACCGCACTTTCCCAACAATTTACCGAATTAAAAGCCACATTAGCCCAAAAAGAACAACATTTTGTTGCTCAACAACAGCAATTTGAGCAAAGTAAACAACAATTAAGCCAAGAGTTCCAAAATTTGGCTAATCGTATTTTAGAAGAAAAAAGCCAGCGTTTTAGTCAAACCAATCAAACGGCATTGGACAATTTATTAAAGCCTTTTCGTGAACAAATTGAAGGATTTCAGAAACGGGTTAATGAAATTCATTCTGAAGCCTTAAAAGGTAATGCAGGATTGGAAGCCGAGATTAAAAAAGTGTTGCAAATTGGGTTAAATATGTCGCAAGAGGCAAATAATCTTACCTTAGCATTAAAAGGACAGAAAAAAACCTTAGGTAATTGGGGCGAAATACAATTAGCCTCTGCCTTGCAACAAGCTGGATTAATTGAGGGCGAACATTATCTTGCTCAAGCCCATTTCAAAGATGAACAAGGGAAACATAATTATCCTGATTTTGTACTGACCTTACCTGATAATAAACATTTAATTATTGATAGCAAAATGTCATTAAATGCCTATGAACGTGCGGTAAGTGCCGAGCAAGAGGGAGAGCAAGAAACATACTTACAAGAACATATTAAAGCCATTAAACAGCATATTGAGGATCTCTCACGCAAGGATTATAGTAATTTAATTGGTGTGCGTAGCCCAAATTTTGTGTTGATGTTTATTGGCATTGAACCTGCTTATATTGAGGCATTGAAACAGGATAAAAGTCTGTTTAATTATGGTTATGAACGCAATGTTATTTTAGTTTCCCATACCACTTTAATGCCGATTTTGCGTACCGTTGCCAATTTATGGCGAATTGAACGAGGTAATAATGAAGCCAAAGAAATCAGCGAAAAAGCAGGCGAAATTTATAATCAAATATGCTTAGTGGCAGAACGCTTACTAAAATTAGGTAATAGTTTATCTACGGTAAGTGGGCATTATAATAGTACGGTAACTGCATTAGTCGGACAACAAGGCTTAATCGGTAAAGTAGAACGTTTTAAAGCCCTTTCGGCTAAAGCCAATAAAACTATGCCAAACCTTGATGTGTTACATAATGATCTTGATTTGGAAAAGTTAAGCCTTTATCAGGAGAATGAGGAAAAACCTTAGATACTAAGTTGTGCCACTTTAAAATAAGACGAACTACAGGCTACTATTTCAAGATATTTTCTTTTGCCAATAATAATCCACTCAATCCATCAATTAGTATTAACTCTTGATTAACGCCATTAATATTTTTCAAATCAGACCGCACTTTTTGTAGGGTTTGATTGGCGTTAAGCAAGGTTTGCAGGTTATTTTGTTGAGCAAATTGAATGATTGCTCGTTGGAAATCAGTGCAAATCCAATGATGTTGAATATTGAGTTTAGCTTTTAGGCTATCCATTAAGAAAGCAATTAGCCAATCTAATTGTTGGAAAATCAGCTCGGTTTTGAAATAAGGCAAAATTTGCAGAATGTCATCACGTTGATAAAAACGCCAAAATTGACGAATTAATTCATTACGCTCCTTAAGCCAATCTTGTTGTAAGCAGGTTAAAGCAGCAAGAGGGCGGTTATAGGTAATTCTTAATGCCGTTTGTAAGGTGGATAGATCATATTCATTGTGGTTTTGTTGGAGTTGTTGTTGTAACCAATGGTGTGCTTGTTGTTCAGTGGGATTATGGATTAACCAAGTTTGACAACGGCTATAAATGGTTGCTAATAAAGGGGAAGATAAATCCGTTTGTAATAAAAAATAGGTTTGTGGACGAGGTTCTTCTAAGGTCTTTAAAAGTGCGTTTGCTGCCGCTTCAGTAAGGCGATGAGCATCTTGTAAATAGACGACTTTATTGCCATTTTGTTGAGCATGTTGATTTAATTTTTCACTCAGTTCCCGAATTTGTTCAATACTAATATCTTTGTTTTCAATAGGATAGATATGGTAATAATCGGGGTGATTACCCGCTTTAAAGAGTTGACAGGCGTGGCAATGTTGGCAAGGTTTTTGTGGTTCTTGGCAAATTAACCAAGCTGATACTTGTTGGATTAATGTCGCAACACCAATATCGGGTTCAGCTTTAAACAATAGGGCATGATGTCCATAACCTTGCTGAAAGGCTTGGCTAATTTCTTGATAATAAGGCTCAAGCCAAGGGTATAAGTTGTTCATTTATAATCCAATGTCGTATTTGTTGTTGAATATCGGCACGCACTTTTTCTAAGGGTTGTTCTGCATTGATAATCAAGGCTTTTGGATCTTGTTGCACTAATTGTAAATAACGGCTACGTGTGCGTTGAAAAAAGTCTAATTGTTGTTGTTCAATGCGATCTAATTTTCCTCTTGTTCTGGCTCGAGCAAGTCCAATAGCGGGATCGATATCTAAGTAAAGGGTAAGATCAGGTTGAAAATCTGCTAGGATAGCTTGTTTTAAATTTGCCAATAATTGCTGATCTAATTGTCGTCCTCCGCCTTGATAAGCCTGTGAGGATAAATCATGACGATCACCAATGACCCATTTGCCCGCTAAAAGTGCAGGTTTAATGACATTTTCTACTAACTGAATACGGGCAGCATAGAGCATTAATAATTCTGCTTTATCGCTAACAGGTTCTTCTACTTCGTGTTTAATCAGATGACGCAATTTTTCCGCAAGGGGAGTGCCACCGGGTTCACGTGTAAACACTAAATCTTTGATACCATATTCCGCTAATACATCAACAATGGCTTGTTGTGCGGTGGTTTTGCCAGCCCCTTCAAGCCCTTCTAAAACAATAAATTTTCCTTTCATTTTTGATAATTCTCTCGATACCAGCGTAAATATTGTTGTACTGCACGATTATGTTCCGCTAAGGTTTTACTAAACTTATGCCCCCCTGAGCCGTCAGCCACAAAGTAGAGAAAATCGGTTTTGTCTGGATTGGCCGCTGCCATAATGGATTTTTCACTTGGCATTGCAATAGGCGTAGGGGGTAAGCCGTCAATGACATAGGTATTATAAGGGGTGGCTTGTTGGAGATCTTTACGGCGAATATTGCCTTGATATGTGTCGCCCATACCATAAATAACGGTGGGATCGGTTTGTAAACGCATATTGCGTTTTAACCGATTAACAAAGACCGAGGCTACTTTACCCCGTTCGCTGTCTATGGCGGTTTCTTTCTCAATAATAGAGGCAAGAATTAATAATTCATAGGGATTCCCCAAGGGCAGATCCTTATCACGTTGTTGCCAAGCCTGATCTAGTAGCTTAATAGTGCGAGCTGAAGCACGTTTTAATAAGGATAAATCGCTGGAATAAGGCGTGTAATGATAAGTATCTGGGTAAATCCAGCCTTCTAAACTTTGCCATTTATACGCATTTTTAGCATAACTAGGAATTGCTAATAATTGCATAATTTCATCAATGCTTTTTTCCGATAATTGCTTGGTCAAATAGGGGGATTTGGCTAAACTTTGTTGAATTTGTTTAAAGGTTTCGCCATCAGTAAAACGAATGGCTAATTGTGCTTCTTTGCCGCTATTGAATAACTGCAATAAATCGTGCAGATTTTTGACCGCACTTATATCGTAAGTACCTGCTTTAATTTGAGCGTATTCTGGTTTGATCTTTAATAAAATGGGTAGCCAGTTTGGTTGAGAAATTAACCCTGCTTGATGAAGTTGTTGGGTTAATTGTTGGCTATTTGTACCACGTGTAACCGTAAAATAATGCGGATTGTCTTGCTGTGCTTGAGGAATAGGGGCATAGAGCATTTGCTCAAGTTGATGCCAAGCATAAACCGCACTTGCCACGCCGAATAAAAAAAGAATGAATAAGCAACCAAGCAATTTTTTCATAGCAATATTTCGTTAGGATTAGTCAAATAGCCAAAATAGCAATAGAGTGTAACATATCGCCATTGCTATTAAAATGGCGATAGGCGATAAGATTACTGTTTATTATTTTACTTCACGAAACATAATTTCACTTGGAATAACTGAACCTTGCCAATACAGCTCAGTTGCCACTTGCTCAGCCAGTTGCATAAATGCCTGACTGATTTCGTGTTGTGGATCAGCAAGCACAGTGGGTATGCCCTGATCAAGATCTTCACGCAAGCGAATATGTAACGGCAGTTTACCCAAGATTTTAACTTGATATTTTTGTTCAAGTTTTTCTGCCCCACCTGTACCAAAAATAGTTTCCTGGTGTCCACAATGGCTACAAATATGTACCGACATATTTTCCACTACGCCCAACACTGGAACAGACACTTTCTGGAACATTGCAATCCCTTTGATTGCATCAAGCAAAGCAATATCCTGCGGTGTGGTAACCACGATTACCCCAGTAACAGGAATTTGTTGAGAAAGCGTGAGCTGAATATCGCCAGTACCGGGTGGCATATCAATTACCAAATAATCTAAATCAGGCCATAATGTTTCATTAAGTAATTGACTTAACGCACTGCTTGCCATTGGACCACGCCAAATGGTGGCGTTATCTGGTTCCATTAAGTAACCAATAGAATTAGAGAAAAGCCCTTGGGTTTCAATCGGAATAATATGTTGATTATCTGGCGAGGTTGGGCGTTGATCTGTTGCACCAAGCATATGAGGGATAGAAGGACCATAAATATCTGCATCAAGAATGCCTACTCTTGCCCCTTGGGCTTTCAAAGCAAGGGCGAGGTTGACGCTAACACTTGATTTACCAACCCCACCTTTGCCAGAACTTACCGCAATAATATTTTTTACCCCTTTTACCGCAGGGTGATTATTGGCTCGTTTTAAGGTTGCAATTTGATAATTAGCTTGCCACTTAATTTGTGAACAACCACTTACTTGTTGTAATGCAGGGGTAAGTTGTTGTTTTAACTGTGCAAAGCCACTATTCCAAGCAAAGGGCAGTAATAACTCAATGCGTAATGTTTCGCCACCTTTTTCAATTTTTTTTATGGCATTGAGGCTAACTAAATCTTTTTGTAAGCTAGGGTGAGAAAATTGTTTAAATAAATCTAAAATATCCGCTTGTTGTGTCGTAAGGTTATCAGTAAATATTGGCATATTCTGTCCTATTTTTGTCGCTAATTAAATAGCCAAGTTTATTATTACTCAAAATATAGCCGTTCCACTTTAAAATAATACAGTGCTGGTACGCTTCGCCGTACCGTCTTAAATTGAAACGACTACAAGCCTCAATATAATAACCATAAATACCGCTCTGTTAAATACCAAACAGCGGTTAAACTGGAAAAAATGGCTTGATTAAGGTAACATTAAGCCAATTTTTTGCGTATAGAAAGTTAGGAAATCAAGATAATGTCAACACCTCGTCATATTTTAGTTACTTGTGCTTTGCCTTATGCTAATGGGCCAATTCATTTAGGGCATATGCTTGAGCATATCCAAGCTGATATTTGGGTACGTTTCCAGCGTATGCGAGGGCATCATATTTATTTTGTTTGTGCTGATGATGCTCATGGCACACCAATTATGTTAAAAGCCGACCAAATGGGCGTTAGCCCTGAGCAACTTATTGCTCAAGTACAACAACAACATATTGCGGACTTTAACGGTTTTAATATTAGTTTTGATAATTATCATTCCACCCACAGTGAAGAAAATCGTCAATTATCGGAACAAATTTATCATTGTTTAAATCAAAACGGCTTTATTAAATCTCGTACGATCTCACAATTATTTGATCCCGAAAAACAAATGTTTTTGCCAGATCGTTTTGTGAAAGGAACTTGCCCAAAATGTAAAGCACAGGATCAATATGGCGATAATTGTGAGGTTTGTTCAGCTACTTACAGCCCCACAGAATTAATTAATCCACGCTCAGCTATTTCTGGTGCGACACCGATAATTAAAGAATCGGTACATTTCTTTTTTGACTTACCTGCCTTTGAAGCTATGTTAAAACAATGGAATCGTTCTGGTGCATTACAAACCGAAGTGGCAAATAAAATGCAAGAATGGTTTGAGGCAGGGCTACAACAATGGGATATTTCTCGTGATGCCCCTTATTTTGGCTTTGAAATTCCGGGGCAAACTGGCAAATATTTTTATGTTTGGCTTGATGCCCCTATTGGCTATATGGCGTCCTTTAAAAATCTTTGCTTGAAAAAGGGCGGTATTGATTTTGATCGTTTTTGGCAGAAAGAAAGCGATACCGAACTTTATCATTTTATTGGTAAAGATATTATGTATTTCCATAGCCTATTCTGGCCTGCAATGCTTGAAGGGGCAGGCTTACGTAAACCAACCAATATTTTTGTGCATGGTTATGTTACGGTTAATGGCGAAAAAATGTCTAAATCAAGAGGTACGTTTATCCAAGCCTCAACTTATTTGAAGCATTTAGATCCTGAATGTTTACGCTATTATTATGCCGCTAAATTAAGTCATCGTATAGACGATCTTGACTTGAATTTAGAGGATTTTGTACAACGTGTTAATACGGATTTAGTGAATAAATTAGTCAACCTTGCCTCTCGTAATGCTGGTTTTATTCATAAACGCTTTAACGGTAAATTAGCTGCGACACTAGATAGTCAAGCCTTATTTGACGAATTTATTGCACAATCAGAACATATTGCTCAATATTATGAAAATCGTGAATTTGCTAAGGCAATTCGAGAAATTATGGCTCTGACCGATAAAGCTAACAAGTATATTGATGATAAAGCCCCTTGGGTGATAGCGAAAGATCCTGAAAAAGAGCAAGAATTGCATCAAGTATGTTCCATGGGAATTCAGTTATTCCGTATTTTAGTGGGCTATTTAAAACCTGTATTACCACAGCTTGTCGCACGTTCAGAAGCATTCTTAAATACGGAATTAATGTGGCATAACTTGGCACAACCTTTACTTGATCATCATATTGAACCATTTAAAGCCTTATTCTCAAGAGTAGAGATGAAACAAATTGAAGCAATGATTGAAGCCGCAAAACAAGAAAATGCCGCACATACGCCAGTCTCTGAACAAAGTGCGGTGCAAAATTCACAAGAATTTGAACCAATTAGCCCTCAAATTAGCATTGAGGATTTTGCGAAATTAGATTTGCGTATTGGTAAAGTGCTTAGCTGTGAAGCAGTGCCTGAATCTAAAAAACTTCTGAAATTCCAAATTGATTTAGGTAATGAAACACGACAAATTTTTTCAGGAATCAAATCCGCCTACGATCAGCCTGAACTGCTAGTGGGACGCTTTGTGGTAGTGGTGGCAAATTTAGCCCCTCGCAAAATGAAATTTGGCGTATCAGAAGGTATGATCCTAACGGGCGCAAGTGCCGATGATAAAGTATTAGCACTACTCTCCGCTGACAAACACGCCTTAGCGGGTATGAAAGTTAGTTAAAATTAAAATAAGGCACAATCAAGCATCATTATCTTGATTGTGCCAAAATATAGTCGTCCCTCTTTAATATAATACAGCGTAGGCACGTCTCGCTGGACTCGTTGTACTTTATTCGGCGTACCGCCTTGTCTTATTTTAAATTTAAAATCACTATAATTTTAATTGGTTTTATTTCCCTCTTATCATATCTTATAACTTATAAATAGAAACGTTTTCTTGACCTATCAAAGAAAAATGAAATGATGGACTAACCACTAACAGGAGATTTAATGAAAAAGCGTGAATTATTAGCAAATGATTTAACAAAACAGTTAAATTATATTGTTCTCATTATTGCAGTTATTTTATTTAATGTTATTACCATAAAGGCTAATGCAAATGATATTGAACAATTACAACAACAGGCAGATCAAGGAGATGCAGTGGCACAATATCATTTAGGGATAATCTATGCTAGAGGGCAAGGAGTAAAACAAGATTACCTCAAAGCAAAAAAATATTGGCAAAAAGCAGCACAACAAGGGGATATTGATGCTTTGTATAATTTAGGCGTGATGTACGATAGAGGACATGGTGTTAAGCAAGATTTTTCCACAGCAGTTGAATACTGGGAGCAAGCAGCCAAACAGGGCAATGTTTCTGCTCAGTTTAATTTAGGCAATATGTATTCGGCTGGGCGTGGAGTAAATCAAAATTATGAGAAAGCTGTAGAATATTGGCAGCAGGCGGCTCAACAGGGCAATATCTTTGCTCAAAATAATTTAGGTAATATTTATTTTCAGGGTAAAAATATCAAACAAAATAATGATAAAGCAATACAATATTGGCAATTGGCTGCAGAGCAGGGGCATATCAATGCACTTTATAATTTAGGTGCGATGTATGCAAATGGACGAGTGGTAAAGCAAGATTATATAAAAGCGGTAGAATATTATGAGCAAGCGGCTCAACGAGGTTATGCTGAAGCACAATTTAATTTAGGAGCGATGTACTTTCAAGGACAAGGTGTAAAGCAAGATTACCAGAAAGCCATAGAATATTGGCTACAGGCTGCAGAACAAGGTATGGCAAAAGCACAACATAACATAGGGTTAATCTATGACGAAGGGAAAATAGTAGAACAAGATTACACTAAAGCGATAATATGGTATCAAAAGGCGGCGAGTCAAGGTAATTTATCAGCTAAAAATAATTTAGGTATAATGTATGAGTATGGAAGAGGTGTAAAACAAGATTATCAAAAAGCGATAGAATATTTTGAACAAGCCGCTCAACAAGGAGATATGCAAGCAAATAATAATTTAGCAATGATGTACGTTAAGGGAAAAGGGGTTAACAAAGATATTTATCAGGCTCAAAATTTATTTAAAAAGTCTTGTGATAATGGTAATCAACAAGGCTGTGATAAATATAGAGAATTAAAAAGCAATAATTAGTTTTTTATAAAAAATTTCATAACTTATTCAATATCAGTTATTAGAAATAAATATTTTTACGTTTTCCTTTTAAATAAAGTTTATTATTCTATTAAGGATTAACTATAAGATATGTTTATCTAGAGGTTATTATGAAAAAAATCAAATTATTATCCAATCGTTTTAATTTAATTCTCATTACTCTGTTAGGGCTTATTATGTTTCCTGCCAAAGCAAATATTATTGAGCAATTACACCAACAAGCCGAACAAGGAATGGCGGAGGCACAACATAATTTAGGCGTAATATATGGAAATGGTCTAGGCGTAAAAAAGGATGAGGTTAAAGCTAAATATTGGTATAGCAAAGCAGCGGAACAAGGTATCGTTGAGTCTCAATATAATCTAGCAGTCATGTATTACAATGGAGAAGGCGTAAGGCAAGATTATACTCAAGCAGCCCAATTGTTTCGCCAAGTCGCGGAGCAGGGTCAAGCTGATGCACAATATAATTTAGGGCTTATGTATGTTAAAGGACAGGGCGTAAAACAGGATTACGTCCAAGCAGTGCAGTGGTATCGCAAAGCGGTGGAGCAAAATCACGCCTTAGCACAATTTAATTTAGGTTTAATGTATGGTGATGGACTAGGAGTAGAGCAAGATTATACGAAAGCGGTGCAATGGTATAAGAAAGCGGCAGATCAAGGTTTAGCGGAAGCTCAACATAATTTAGCAAACATGTACTACAATGGGCAAGGTGTAAGGCAAGATTATACTCAAGCGGTTCAATGGTTTCGTAAGGCTGCTGAGCAAGGCTATATTGCATCACAAAATAATTTGGGGGTGATGTATGCCGATGGGCAAGGAGTAAAACAGGATTATTTTCAAGCAATAAAATGGTATCGCCAAGCAGTGGAACAAGGTGATGCCGCGGCACAATATAATTTAGGAATGATGTATGCTAAAGGGTTAGGGGTACAACAGGATTACGTTCAAGCAGTGCAGTGGTATCGTAAAGCAGCGGAGCAAAATTACGCCTTAGCACAATTTAATTTAGGTTTAATGTATGGTGATGGACGAGGAGTAGAACAAGATTATACGAAAGCGGTGCAATGGTTTCGTAAGGCTGCTGAGCAAGGCTATACTGCATCACAAAATAATTTGGGGGTGATGTATGCCGATGGGAAAGGGGTAAAGCAAGATTATATTCAAGCAGTGCAATGGTATAAAAAAGCGGCGGAACAAGGTGATGCCGATGCACAATATAATTTAGGAATGATGTATGCTAAAGGGCAAGGAGTACAACAGGATTACGTTCAAGCAGTGCAGTGGCATCGTAAAGCAGCGGAGCAAGGTCATGCAGAAGCCCAAGTTAGTTTAGGGTTTATGTATGAAAAAGGACAAGGAGTAAAACAAGATTATACTCAAGCAGTGCAATGGTATAGAAAAGCAGCGGAACAAGGTAATGCTGTTGCACAATATTATTTAGGGTGTATGTATGACAAAGGACAAGGGGTAAAACAAGATTATACCCAAGCAGTGTATTGGTATAAAAAATCGGCGGAACAAAATAATGCCTTAGCCCAAAATAATTTAGGGTTTATGTATGACAAAGGAAAAGGGGTAAAACAAGATTATAATCAAGCAGTGCAATGGTATAAAAAAGCAGCGGAACAAGGTTTAGCGAAAGCTCAGAATAATTTAGCAATCGTATACTACAGTGGACAAGGTGTAAAGCAAGATTATACTCAAGGGATACAATGGTTTCGTCAAGCAGCTGAACAGGGTGATGCTGAGGCACAATATAATTTAGGGATTATATATGCTAAAGGATTGGGCGTAAAACAAGATTATGTTCAAGCTGCACAATGGTTTGGTAAGGCTTGTGAGCAGGATAATGAATTAGGTTGTGAGAATTATAGAAAGTTGAATAATCATTAAGGTGAAAATTGAAGTAACTATAATATAAAAAGTGCGGTTAAAAATTTTTATTTTTGACCGCACTTTCACAATTCAGTTATCCTAGGCTTTTATAGTCGTTTCAATTTAAAATAAGGCACAATCAAGCATCATTATCTTGATTGTGCTAATAACAACTAAATAAAGCCCAAGTTTCGCCGAATTTGATCAAAATCAGTGGTTTTCAGTAATTTTCCATTACAAAATACTTCTTCTAGTAAATCATCACTAAAATCGCTATCCGCACTTAAATTTTCAATATAATTGTCTAATGTGAGTACTTTAACTCGCCCGCGTTGTGATTTTTTTAATCCTGTATCTGTTTTAGGGGCTTTAAAAATGGCTTGTTCTTTACCATTAATGGTTATTGAAGTAGCTTTCATGGCAAAACCTAAGGTATCACGACTAAGTTGTTGATAAGTGCGAGAGCCAACGCCAAACACAATATTGCTACTAGCAAAGCCTTTTGTTTTTAAGCCCGTTAAAATTTGTTCCATTTTGTGATAATTTAACCCATCGCCATAAATTGCTCCGATATGACTATCTAGCACTTTATAACCTTTTTGGTTCAACTTACCACCAAATAAATCCCATAAACATTCGATCAGTCCTTTTTGTTCATATTCTGTATTAGCTTGCGGATCGCCACAAAGTAATTTAACCGCATCACCACTATCAGGACGAATGACTACTTTCGCTTGTTCAGGACGTGCCATAATTTCTGCTTTGAGCAAAGGTAGATTTACGTTAATGTTATGCCAAAAATCAAAGGTATCAGCCACAATAGATAACATATTGTTAGGATAAAGAGCCATTAAATGGCGAAATGTGGCTAGTTCATCTTGCCCATAGGCACTCATAACGGAATGTTCCGAAGCGGGAATGGATGTGCCGATCAACTGTTGGCTACCATAATAATGCTCCACATAGCAAATAGCTGGAATGGTATCTGTTCCGAGAAAAGCTGTTAAATGTCCGGCACCAGAAATCTCAGCAGCTTCTAATCCGCTCATTCCTCGCATAGAAAAATCATGAGCTTGGAAAGGAATATGTTGATAGTCATCACAAGTTTGTTGAGCAAATTGTTCAAAGGTTAAGCGACAACGGCGAGCCATTGAAGCTGAAGTCATAGGTTGCCATAAAGCAAGGTTAATTAAGGTTTCAAGATAATTGGTTAGCCAAAAAAATCGTGGGTCAGTATTCTCAATGGTCATAATTGGTACTTTTATCGCAACACTTTTTCCTTCAGCAATGGCTTTGATTTTTATGGGTAAATAGCCAAGCTGATGAAGTTGTGCAATATGTTCCCCTTGATCCTCTTGTTGCAATGTGCGGTAAATAAAATCACGATATTCTTGTAACACTTCCGTTTGAGGACGTTGGAAAAAGTTATCGTTGAAATAATCAATTAAATATCGTTGGATAAAGCCTTGTACCCCAAAACATACCGCACGATCAAGGTAAGGAGCATGATGGTTATCTCTTGGCGTAAAGGTACTATATATGACTTCTGTTCCTGCAGGATACTGTTTACGATGGGATAATTTATAAAAATCACAAAGTAAACTTGGAATTGCAGAAGATTTTTGATGATAGGTATAAGGCTGTGTGATTTTGCTCATAACGTAAAGTATATATGATTTATTTGTTGTTAATATAGCAATGTATTGCCTTTTATGTAAAGTAAAAATTGCATTTGTGATAAAAGGACATTTTTTGTTTAGCCATATTGTCGTGAAACGATGATAACGATCATATTGAGGATATGATGAATAAAGTGCGGTCTGTTTTTCGTTTATTTTGTCATTGTCTCATTTTAAAATAAATCCAAAACAGACCGCACTTTAACTTGTTAGAAGGAATATTTTTCTCTTTTCATTATTCAGACATGATATTGAAAAAGAGCGGTTTTTACTATTTAATCATTAAATTCGGCTGTAAGACTTTGTTGTAATTTTGCCCAAATAATCCCACTCTCTTTACCATATTGCCGAATACAAGGGGTAACTTCGTCAATAGCTTGGCGTTGGCAAATATCTCTTAATTGTTGATAGAATTGTTTGGCTAATTGACGAGCTTGCGGATTAGTAAAATAAAATAACGCCACTCGGGTATATAGGTTTTTCAGGCTATTTAAAATTAAACCATAAACGGGGTTATCCGAAGCAAATGCCAGTTTACGGAATAAATCGTAGTCAAAATTGGTGTAATCTTCCGCATTATCTTGCAATGTATCTAGGGGTTCAAAAATACTTAGGCTTTCTGATTGAGAAATTTTAAAGGCTTTTTTGATGTAAATAGGCGAAATATTGGTACGAGCAGAGAGAACATTGGCGATTAGTGAAGGTAATTTGGTACTATCAAGGCGAACCAATACATCAATAATGTTTAAGCCTGATGTTTCCCAAATATTATTCACTTTGGTGGGTTTGCCATGTTGAATACTCAGCCAGCCATCTCGGGCTAAACGTTGTAAGACTTCTCGCAATGTTGTGCGTGTTACCCCAATTTTTTCTGCTAATTCACGTTCGGCAGGTAAATCAGAGCCCGGCGGAAAATGATTATTCCAAATACTTTTTACAATATATTCTTCAGCTAACCCAGCGGGGCTTTGTGCTTTTAAAATTGTTTGATTTGTCATATTTTTGGGTTACCCCTTATTGAGTATATTGATCTAGTTAAAATAAATATGCTATTTCTTTCATTATCTCGCAAGAAACTATTATCGTTCAAACTTTTTTATATTACAATCATAAAACTTATCTCATCGCATTAAGGAATCCGAATATGGAATACTCGCGAGCCTTGTTTAAAAACTTTTTAGGGCAAAGCCCTGATTGGTATAAATATACTATTCTTCTTTTTCTTATTGTTAACCCTTTGTTATTCTTTTTGGTAAGTCCTTTTTGGGCAGGCTGGGTGCTTGTTGCTGAATTTATTTTTACTTTAGCCATGGCATTGAAATGCTATCCGTTACAACCCGGGGGATTATTGGCTATTGAAGCGGTAATCATTGGTATGACAACGCCTGAACATGTTAAAGCAGAAATTATGGCAAATTTTGAGGTCATTTTGCTGTTAATGTTTATGGTAGCGGGTATCTATTTTATGAAGCAATTATTGCTGTATTTATTTACAAAATTATTATTAGGAATCCGCTCAAAAGTCATTTTATCACTGGCTTTTTGTTTAAGTGCAGCCTTTCTTTCGGCGTTTTTAGATGCCTTAACCGTTGTGGCAGTAATTATTAGTGTGGGTATGGGATTTTATGGGGTTTATCATAAAGTTGCTTCGGGACATCGTTTTGAAGACTCAACAGATATTACAAATGACGATAAAATTGTTCATCATCAACAGACTTTAGAGCAATTTCGCCGCTTTTTACGCAGTTTAATGATGCACGCTGGTGTAGGGACAGCTTTAGGAGGGGTAATGACGATGGTCGGCGAACCGCAAAATTTAATTATTGCGGAACAAGCCGGCTGGAATTTCAAAGAGTTTTTCTTTCGTGTTTTACCTGTTAGTTTACCTGTACTGATTTGCGGTATTTTAACCTGTGTGTTATTAGAAAAAACCAAATGGTTTGATTATGGGGCAAAACTGCCACGCAAAGTTTGGGCAGTATTAGCAAAATTTGATCGTGCCCAAGATGCCAAAATGACGAAGCAACAAAAAATGAAATTAGTTATACAGGCAATTATTGGTGTTTGGTTGGTTATTGGACTTGCTTTCCATTTGGCTGCAGTGGGCTTAATCGGATTGACCATTATTGTCTTTTGTACAGCATTTTGTGGTGTTACTTCTGAACATCAGGTTGGTAAAGCATTCCAAGAAGCTCTGCCTTTTACTGCATTATTAGTTATTTTCTTTTCTATTGTAGCGGTCATTATTGATCAACAATTATTTGCCCCTATTATTCAATTTGTTTTATCCGCCAGTGAAAGTACACAATTAGCATTATTCTATGTATTTAATGGCTTATTATCCGCAATTTCTGATAATGTTTTTGTGGGCACGGTTTATATTAATGAAGCTAAAGCTGCTTGGACTTCAGGTGCAATTTCTCATCAACAATTTGAATTATTAGCTGTGGCAATTAATACAGGAACAAATTTACCTTCGGTGGCAACGCCAAATGGGCAGGCGGCATTCTTATTCTTATTAACTTCTTCCCTTGCTCCCTTAATTCGTTTATCTTATGGCAAAATGGTATTAATGGCATTACCTTATACGATTGTGTTATCCTTAGTGGGTTTATTGTCAGTAGAATTTATTTTACCGAGCCTAACAGCTTTATTTCAAAGCCTAGGTTTACTGACCCCAATGTAATATGATAAAAACGATAAAAGGAAAAGTTATTTATGCTGAAGAAATTAAAAGGGTTATCCACACAACGTCTAGGTTGGTTGTTATTATTGATTTCTGCATTAATATTAGAATTAACCGCCTTATATTTCCAGCATGGTATGGCGTTACAGCCTTGTGTGTTGTGTATTTATGAACGTGTTGCTTTGTTCGGTGTACTTATTGCGGGTGCGGTGGGATTGATAGCCCCGCAATTTCTGATTACGCGTTTAATAGCCATTGCCGTTGGGTTAGCCAGTGCAATAAAAGGTTTACTTATTGCACTTAAACATGTTGATTATCAAATGAATCCAGCACCTTGGAAACAATGTTCTGTGTTTGCGGATTTCCCTGAAACTTTACCACTAGATAAATGGTTTCCTTTTATGTTTAAACCTACTGGTACTTGTAATGAAATTACATGGCAATTTTTAGGATTAACTATGGCACAGTGGATCGTAGTGATTTTTGCTTTTTATATTGCTTTATTGCTATTTGTTCTGCTTAGCCAATTAACACGAACACATAAACAACGTCGCTTATTTCATTAAACGCACTTAATTAATCCTCTCTTGATTTTATTCAGAGAGGATTTTTATTTATTGATAAGATTTAACTATGCAAAATGTAAAGCAATTCACTCAACGTTATATTAATTGGGTTATCAAACTTGGTCGTTTAAAATTTTCCCTGTTAGGTTTTGTTATCTTAGCCATATTTGCCTTAATTATTCAAGGGCTTTCTAGCTTGATGATAGTCGGTAATATCTATTGGCAAGATGTTATTCGTTCAATTATTTTTGGTTTATTGTCAGCCCCCTTTGTGATCTATTTCTTTACCTTATTGGTGGAAAAACTCGAACATTCTCGCTTGAAACTGGCACAAAGTAATAACCAATTAAATGAAAATATTATCGCCCTCAACAAGGCACAACAAGAATTAGAACAAAAAGCCGAATTTTTACGTTCCTTTATTGATGCTTCGCCTGATTTAGTCTTTTACCGTTCTGCTCAAGGGCAATTTTTAGGCTGTAATAAAGCAATGGAAATTCTGACAGGGAAAACCGAAAAAGAATTGTTACAAATGACACCAACACAAACATTTAGCCCTGAAATTGCCGAACGCATACAACAAATTGATCAAGAAATTCTACAAAATCAACAAGATATTACCTATGAGCAGTGGTTAAAATATCCCGACGGTAAATTGGCTTGTTTTGAAATTCATAAAGTGCCTTATTTTGATACGATGACGAAAAACCATTGCATTATGGGCTTTGGACGAGATATTACGGAAAGAAAGCGTTATTTAGAAGTCATAGAAAAAAATAGTCGTGATAAAACCAACTTAATGGCAACCATTAGCCATGAATTACGTACCCCATTAAATGGGATTGTCGGTTTAAGCCAAATTTTACTTGATAGCCAATTAACAGAACAACAACGCAACTATCTCAAAACAATTCATGTAAGTGCGGTATCTTTGGGCTATATTTTTAGTGATATTATCGATCTGGAAAAATTAGATAGTAGAAGAATTGAAATTTATCGCAAAGAAACGGACTTTCATCATTTTTTAAATGACATTAATAATATTGCCTCTTTTATGGCAGAGCGAAAAAAACTCAAGTTTGAATTACAATGTGATAAGCATTTACCCCATTGGGTAATGCTTGATGCCACACGTTTAAGCCAAATTTTATGGAATTTAATCAGCAATGCCGTAAAGTTCACTGCACAAGGAAAAATTTGTTTAACAGTAAAATCCTTAGGGCATACACAATTACAATTTAGCTTAACGGATACAGGCATTGGTATTGCGCCACAGGAATTGGATAAAATCTTTACTATGTATTATCAAGTAGAAGACAAACAGCATCATCAAAAAGCCTTAGGCAGTGGCATTGGTTTATCCATTTCTAAACATATTGCCAAATTAATGGACGGCGATTTGACGGTACAAAGTGAAGTAGGAAAAGGCTCAACCTTTACCTTAACCATTAAAGCCCAAGAAGTGAGCCAACCCTCTTCGCTTGAACAACCACAAGTCAATTTGCCATTAAACATTTTGTTGGTGGAAGATATTGATGTGAATATTACGGTAGCAAAAGCTATGTTGGAAAAATTGGGCTATCAAGTTGATGTGGCAATGACAGGTCAACAAGCCATAGCAAAATTCACACAACACCAATATGATTTATTACTCTTAGACATTCAACTCCCCGATATGACAGGCTTTGAAGTTGCTCAACATTTGCGTCAAAAATACCAAGCCGATGAATATGAATACTTACCGCCATTAATTGCATTAACTGCCAATGTGATTAATAACAAGCAAGAATATCTGGATAAAGGTATGGACGATGTACTCTGTAAACCGCTATCCATAGAGGCATTAAATCGGTGTTTATATGATTATTTTGCGACTGATGACAATCCAGCCCCACCGCATCAAATGAAATCCACCGATCAAGCTGCCATTTTGGATAAGGTATTATTAGACGAACTGTTGACCATGTTAGGTCAGGATTTTGTTCAACAAAATAGCCAATTATTTGAACAAATGATGCAAGAATATTTGAACGAGCTAACCATTCTCTATCAACAATATCAGCAAGATCCATCAAGGCGAAAACCCCTTACAGAACTTGCGCATAAAATTAAAGGGGCAAGTGCGTCTATTGGTTTAAAACGCCTTCAACAACTTGCTCAACAGGCACAACAAGATCAAGATCCCCAATGGCATCAACATATTGGCGATTGGATTAAGCAATTAAATCAATATTGGCGGCAAGATCTGTATGTGTTGCAACGATATTTGAGAAAAGCGTAATTGTGCAAAGTGCGGTGTAAAAAATTTTATTTTTACACCGCACTTTTTATAAATGATAATATAAGTTACAAGTAAGCTACTGCTTCACAAAATTAATGCTTATGCCCACAACCGCAACCATGGTCATGATGATGATCGTGGTGATGCTCGTGATGATGATCATGATGATGCCCGCCACAACCACAGCCATGTCCTTCTTCTTCGTGTCCACCACAGCAACCGCCACCCTCTTGGTGAATATGGCCATGGGCAATTTCTTCTAAAGTGGCTTCACGAGTTGCGACAACTTCTACACTAAAATGTAAACTTTGCCCTGCTAACATATGGTTACCATCAACCACCACATCATTTTCACCAACTTCTGTAATTACCACAGGTAAAGGTCCAACATCAGTATCAGCAATAAAACGCATACCCACTTCTAATTCATCAACGCCCATAAAGACATCTTTCGGCACACGTTGTACCATATTTTCGTTATATTCGCCGTAACCTTCTTCTGGCTTAACTTTTACTTCAAATTTATCGCCAACAGACTTACCCTCTAACGCATTTTCTAAACCAACTACAAGATTATTATGACCTTGCAAATATTCTAAAGGTTGATTTACCGGTGCTTCGTCCACTAAAACGCCATCTTCTGTTCGCACTTGATAAGCAATGCTTACTACCACATTTTTTGCTACTTTCATTGATTACTCCATTGTTGTACAAGTATTCAGGCATTGTATAAGAAATCAAATCAGATAGAAAGTTAATCATTCAATAATCTTGAGATCTTATTTATAAATAAAACAATACGCTAAATCAGCGATTTATGCCACAATATCCCTAAGATTATCATAAGATTGACTTTATTAAGGATCATTTATGTCATCAGCATTACATTATGTCATTAATTTATTGGCTAGACGAGAATACAGCGAAGCCGAAATTCGGCATAAAATGCAACAAAAAGCCTTTAGTCCAGAGGAGATTGAACAAGCTATTCAATATTGCCAACAAAAAAATTGGCAAAGTGATTTGCGTTTTTGTGAAAGTTACATTCGCACTCGTTCACAACGTGGTTATGGGAAATTACGGATAAAACAAGAACTTAACTATTTGAAAGGGATCGATGATGAAACCCTTAATACCGTTTTTGACGGTATGCAAATTGATTGGGAGGAACTGGCATTAACGACATTAAGTAAAAAATTCCCTCATTTTGCACAAGTTAAGGATCTTAAAACTAAACAAAAAATTTGGCGTTATATGGCATCACATGGTTTTTATGCCGAAGAATTTAGCCATTATATTGGGCAAGGCGATGAATAGCTTAAACAGATATTTTATAATTAACCATATTAATTATCGTCATTCCACTTTAAAATAAGACGGTGTTGGCCTGCCTCTGTCTTCGGAGTACCTTCTTGTCTTATTTTAAATTGAAACGACTATATCTTTAAGGATCAAGTATGAACATAAAACAAAAACTCTATTTAAAACAACTGGATTTTTTACGCCCATTATTAGGATTAATCATTTTATTGGGGTTATTATTTTTTTATGGATTAGAGGATTTTGATAAATTATTTGATCAAGTAGGTTTTCGTTTACCCCATTGGCTGATTTATGCTTTATATGCGGTATTTGCGATTTATGCTTTATGGCGAACGTTTTTTGGTTGTATGATGTTGTTAGATAATAAACACCGAAAAAAAGCTAAATGCTTTTTTGCCTTGGTAAAAAATAAGCAACCCGAAGTGAAAATTGAAAATATTGCGGAACAATACGCTTTATTAGCCACTTTATTTTATGAAAGTTCAAAGATTCATTTTTATGATAAAGTCAGTTTACAAGGTTTAGCCAATAATGCGGATTATATTCCGCCTTACCGTCAGGATAAACAAGGCAATATTGTAGGGGGCTCACACTTTATTAATAGTCTTGAAGCCTTTTATTCCACCAAAGCAACTGCATTAATTGAAGATTTAAAGCAAGCCTTAGAGATGTCTTGGGGGATTACAGGGCGAGAATCCGCCTTGGAGCAAATTGATGCCCTATGGCAAGGGGCAAATGAAGGAGCGGAATATGATCTTTTAGCGAGCAAAGAAGGCAAAGCCTATGCGCAAGCGGTGCAAGATTTTGGTTTTCAATTTGCTTGTACGGATTTGCCAGTCAACGCTTCTGGTTTTGATTTAGTCCGTTTTATTTATTTAGTGCGAGCGGGCTTTACTTTGGGTTATTTAGATGAACAAGAAACACGTTCTGCCTTATTTTCTGCGGCAATGTTTCTTGCTCATCATTATCGTGATTGGCAACATTTGGCTTATTCTTATTTGATTAATTTCTTAATTTGGAATGTGGCATCAAATAATGACAGTATGGCTTATAATTATGCGTTAGAACGTGTGTTATGTGCAAATGAAGTGTTAGCCGATCCTTATAGTCCATTACAAGGCACTTCGCTTGACGAATTGAGAACGGCATTACAAGCACTTATACAAGAAGAGGTTTAATCAGAAAATTTCGCTGTGTAAAAAGGACAAGGGCAATATTTTTAAAAAGTGCGGTCAAAAATTCATTTATTTTTTCATTGTGTACTTGTCCTTATCTTATAATCTCTGTATAATCCACGCCTTACAGCCATATTGAATTTTCGTTCCTTGCTTCCGCAGATTGATGGCTGGTCTATGGTCGGAGGCTGATTAACCCGTAAGGAGCAGTAATGCGTCACTACGAAATCGTGTTTATGGTTCACCCAGATCAGAGTGAACAAGTACCTGGCATGATTGAACGTTATACAGGTTCTGTTAAAGAAGCTGGCGGTCAAATTCATCGCCTAGAAGATTGGGGACGTCGTCAATTAGCTTACCCAATCAATAAACTTCATAAAGCACATTATGTGTTAATGAATGTAGAAGCGCCTCAAGAAGTCATCGACGAGCTAGAAACAACTTTCCGTTACAATGACGCCGTTCTTCGTAACGTAATTATTCGTACTAAGCACGCCGTAACCGAAGCGTCCCCAATGGTTAAAGCACGCGAAGAGCGTAAACCTTTAGCTGAAGTTGAAGCCAACGATTTTGAGGATGCTGAAGAGTAATTTGAATATTGATAATCGTTTCTCGTTAATTGGTCAAGTTGCCAGTTTACCAAAACGAATGAAAAGCCCAAGCGGTATTGAACATTGTCGTTTTTATTTAGAACATCGTTCTCAACAGCAAGAAGCTGGTTTAATGCGGCAAGTATGGTGTAAAGTCCCAATACAAGTGAGTGGCGATCAATTAACTCAAAAAACTCAAAGCATTACGGTCGGCTGTAAATTATTAATTATGGGCTTTGTGAATACACATAAAACCAATAATGGTTTAAGCCAATTAGTATTACATGCCGAGCAAATCGAATTTATAGATTAGGAGACTAGCCAAATGGCACGTTATTTCCGTCGTCGTAAGTTCTGCCGCTTCACAGCGGAAAATGTAGTTGAAATCGATTATAAAGATGTGGCTACATTAAAGAACTATATTACAGAAAGCGGCAAAATTGTTCCAAGCCGTATTACCGGTACTCGTGCGAAGTATCAACGTCAATTAGCGCGTGCAATCAAACGTGCACGTTATTTAGCGTTGTTACCGTACACTGACAATCATCAGTAATTTAAGGAGTCGGTAATGCAAGTAATTCTTTTAGATAAAATTGCTCACTTAGGTAATGTGGGCGATCAAGTAGATGTTAAATCTGGTTTTGCACGTAACTACTTAATCCCGCAAGGTAAAGCTGTTATGGCAACCAAAGCAAACATTGAGTATTTTGAAACTCGCCGTGCAGAGTTAGAAGAAAAAGCTGCAAAAGCCTTAGCAGCAGCTTTAGACCGAGCAGAGCGTTTAGAAGCATTAGGTTCAGTGACTATTGCCTCTAAAGCAGGTGATGAAGGTCGCTTATTTGGTTCTATCACAACTCGTGATGTAGCAGATGCGGTAACCGCCGCAGGTGTTGAAGTAACCAAAAGCGAAGTTCGTTTACCAACCGGTCCACTTCGCACCACAGGTGAACATGAAGTGAAATTCCAATTCCATGGTGAAGTATTTGCAACATTAAATATCGTAATTGTTGCAGAATAATTTCTTATGATTAAAAATAAAACCCAGCAATTTGCTGGGTTTTTTGTTTTTATGTATGAAATAATGCCAATTTACCATACTTTCTGTATTGTATAATTGTTCCACTTTAAAATAATACAGAATTGGCACGTTGTTTTACTATAGTCGTCCCATTCTAAAATAAGAGAACGATACATTTTTGAATATCATCAAAAACAAAAAAATCTGCACCTTATCAATAAGATGCAGATTTAAGGTTAGAAATTTTTGTAAAAATGACCGCACTTTTACTTGATAAATTTAAGGTAATTCATCAACCTCATCATTATTTACTTTTGGTGGTAGCATATGTTCTCGTTTTAAACCGAAATCATAAGCAAGGGCAATGGCAACGAAAATTGAGGAGTAAGTTCCAAAGCCGATACCTATTAATAAGGCAAAAGAGAAACTATGAATCGTTGGTCCGCCAAAAATATAGAGTGCTAATACCACAAATAAGGTGGTAATTGAGGTCATTAAGGTTCTTGAGAGGGTTTGAGTTAATGAAACATTAATAATATCAAACACTTCTACCCGTCTGATTTTTCTTAGATTTTCCCTTACTCGGTCAAATACCACGATACTGTCATTTAAGGAATAACCTACTACCGATAAAATGGCTGCCACAAAGGTAAGATCCACTTCTATTTGGAAAAAGGCGAAGAAACCTAAGGTCATAATCACATCGTGGGCAAGAGAAAGTACCGCCCCTAATGCTAAACGCCATTCAAAACGTGAACCAATATAGATTAGCAACATAGCCAGTGTCGCCAAGGTAGCATAAATTGCTGAACGTGTGAGTTCTTCTCCCACATTCGGACCGACAAAATCAATACTTTTGACAGTAACATTTCTATCAAGTTGCTGCATCATTTGTCTAATTGTTGTACCAATATTAGGATCATTCACCGAGGCAGGTAAACGAATCATAATATCACGCACACTGCCTGAGGTTTGTACCGTTGCACTGTTAATTTGATTTTGTTGTAACGTAGAACGAATTTGCTCAATATTGGCAGGTTGAGCAAAGGACATTTCTATCACCGTTCCACCAGTAAAATCTAAGCCCCAGTTAAACCCTTTGGTAAAAATGAAAAATAAGGACGCAAGGATAACGATACTTGATACCACATATCCCCAAATCCGATATTTCATAAAATTAATTAAGCCATAGCGAAGTTTGATACCTTGTATCTCTTTGATTGGCTCATTTTTATCTGTTAATAAACTCACAATCTTGTCCTTTCGCTAAATGGATAATTTATCAATGCGTTTACCGCCATAAAGGAAGTTGACTAACGCTCGTGTTCCTGTAATTGCTGTAAACATTGAGATCCCTACACCAAGTGCGAGGGTTATGGCAAAGCCTTTCACTGGGCCTGATCCTGCAGCATAGAGAATAATGGCAGTGAGAATGGTGGTTAAGTTAGCATCAAAGATACTCGTAAAAGCACCATTATAGCCTTCGTTGATTGCCTGTTGTACTGAACGACCATTACGAATTTCCTCTTTGATCCGTTCAAAGATTAGCACGTTGGCATCAATGGACATACCTACGGATAGCACAATCCCAGCAATCCCCGGCATGGTTAGGGTTGCACCCGGTAGTAAGGACATTAAACCAATCAGAATCACGAGATTACAAATTAAAGCCAAATTCGCAATCATACCAAATTTACGATAGTAGAACGCCATAAACACAATAGTAATCAATAAGCCCCAAAAGCCTGCTTGGATACCTTGCTCCACATTTTGTGCCCCTAATGAAGGGCCAACCGTACGCTCTTCCACGATTTGAATCGGTGCAATCAATGCTCCGGAACGTAATAATACCGCAAGATTTTGTGCTTCGGCAGGGCTATTAATGCCCGTTATACGGAATGAATTGCCTAAACGAGCTTGAATTGTTGCCACATTAATGACTTCTTCGTGTTTTTCTAAAATGGTTTTGCCTTCCGCATCTTTTTTGCCACTGTCTTTATATTCGCTATATAGCGTTGCCATAGGCTTACCAATGGCGGAACGTGTGGCATTTGACATCAAATTGCCACCTTCGCTATCTAGGGAAATATTGACCTGCGGACGACCGTATTCATCGCTACTTGAAGTAGCATCAGTGATATGCTCACCACCTAAAATCGCACGCTTAAATAGCACCACAGGTGTGCCATCACGACTGTATTTCACTTCTGAATCAGAAGAAAGCAAGCCACGCACTGCGCCCTCTACATTAGCGGATTGATTTACCATACGAAACTCAAGGGTTGCTGTTGCACCAAGAATTTCTTTGGCTCTTGCCGTATCCTGCACTCCGGGCAACTCCACCACAATTCGCTCTGCACCTTGTCGTTGAATCACAGGTTCTGATACGCCTAACTCCTCAACCCGTTTACGCAAAATCGCAATATTTTGCTCCACCGCATTATCTCTCGCTGCTATCAACGCATTTTGCGACATACTTAAAATAATGCTGTTATCATTTAAACGACGTACGTCCCAGTTAGTATGTTGGCGACGTAAAAAACGCACCACATCATCAAGCTGACTAGGGTTTGCTAGGGTAACTAATGTGCTAAAATCATCAGCATTACGAATAGCGGTATATTGGTATTTTTGTTGACGTAATTCTGTGCGTAAATGATCTTGTAATTGCTCCTGCAACTTAGACAAAGCAGTATTCATATCCACTTCCATTAAGAAACGGACACCACCACGCAAATCTAATCCCCATTTCATTGGATTTGCCCCAATGACTTGTAACCAAGTTGGGGTTGCAGGGGCGAGATTAAGTGCCACAGAATAATCTGTACCAAGTTGTTCAGCAATTTTATCTTTCGCCAATAATTGTTCATCGGTATTGGCAAAACGTGCCAAAATTGAACTATTTTCTAACACAATGGATTTTGCCGTTAAGTGATTTTGTTGTAACACTTTTTGTACTTCACTTAAGGTAACTTCGTTCGCAGCTTGTCCTCTTGTACCAGAAATTTGAACGGCAGGATCTTCGCCGTAAAGATTTGGAAGTGCATATAAAGCACCAATGATGATCACAAGGATCACCATTAGATTCTTCCATAAAGGATAACGATTTAACATAGACTTCCCTTGCGGAAAAGAAATTAATTAGAGAGATTTAATGGAGCCTTTCGGTAATACGGCAACAATAAAATCTTTTTTGATGGTTACTTCATTGTTTTCATTTAAAGCGATGACCACAGAGTCATTTTCAGCAGAAACTTTGGTAATTTTACCAATTAAGCCACCAGAAGTAAGAACTTCTTCGCCTTTGCCTAAAGAAGCCATTAATTCACGATGCTGTTTATTGCGTTTCGCTTGTGGGCGATAAATCATAAAATAAAAAATTAATGCAAAAATAACCAACATAAAAATCATTGACATTCCGCCGCCTTGTGCTTCATTCATGATGAAATTCCTCTTAATAATAAATTAGTAATAAAAATAGATGAATAAAAATATTAACGAAAAAATCGTTTGCTAAAAATAGCATAAAATCCGTTGAATGTGAAAAAGATATTTAAAAAGTGCGGTCAGTTTTCAACAAATTTTTTGAATTTTTAATTCTTTCGCACTGACTATTTGCAACCGATAACCCATTTGACGACATAGCCCTTCAAAATCTTGTACTGCACTGGCAGGGGAAAGCCATAGGATTAATTCATCGTCGAGATTAAGATGACCTAAGGCTTGTTTGGTCATTAATAATGGCAAGGGGCAACGATATTGGCGTAAATCAAGCTGATATTGCATTATCTAGCCCTGACGCCGTTTCGCCATAATTGTTCCCATGGTTTGTAGCTCTTGTGCCGATAAACATTGTTTACCCAATTCAAACAGAGGTTCTTCAATGGCAATATGGCTATCATAACCTGCAATAAAATGCTCAATTAACACTTGATCCACTTGTTCCCTTTCGCCTAGCAATAGTTGCTCAAGCTGGGTGGATAATAATGCCCAATTTTGATGTAACTGATGATGTTGTTCCGCTAATTCATCAATACGAGATTGAGCTTGTGGTTGATGTTTAACTAAAGCAGGAAAAAAGTCCTGTTCTTCATCGTCATGGTGTAGCGGAGCGGCTTGATTGAAATAGCTTAAAATTTGCCGAACGTCATTTTTTACTGCTTGATTTACGCCGTTTTTCGCTAAATAATCGGGCAAAATCGCTAATTGGCGACAAAATTTTTTGACTTTGCTATGACAAGCATAAAGCATTTCAATGGGATCTTGCCAACTGGCAAACTGTTGGGGTTCAAGTATGTGCATAATTTATCCTCTTAATCAAGATATAGTCGTTCCACTTTAAAATGACTATAAAATGCCATTAGATTAAGCGTAAATCCCATTGAATGCAAATTCTCAATACAGAAAAATGTTGAAAAAAGACCGCACTTTAAAGTGCGGTTATTTTGAGAAAAGTTTTTGTTAATATGCTAAACGGCGATATAAGTTATTTCCAAATATCAGACTCTACACGTTTAGCCAATTTTGGGTGTTTATTAATGTTAAATTGAGGTACTTTTGTTTGCTTTAATTGTTGCTGATAATCTTTTAACAATGTCCAAACAATTGGGGCAAGCAATAAAATCGCCGTTAAGTTAATCAAGGTCATAATGCCCATAAACATATCCGCCATATCCCAAACTAACATTACTTTTTGCGTTGTTCCCCAATAAACCATAGCAAGCACCAACACTCTAAACACATTTAATAACAAACGGTTGTCTTTTAAATAGCTAATGTTGTTTTCGGCATAAGCATAGTTACCAATAATGGTAGAGAAAGCAAACATAAACATAATAATGGCTAAGAAATCTTTGCCCCAACTCCCTACTTGGCTTTCAATAGCTAATTGAGTCAGCTGTGCTCCTGTGGTAGTGGCATCAATATGTACGCCGGATAATAAAATAATAACGGCGGTTGCGGTACAAATAATAATGGTATCCACAAAAACCCCGAGCATTTGAATCATACCTTGGCTAACAGGGTGCTTAACGTCCGCTGAGGCGGCGGCATTTGGGGCCGATCCCATACCTGCCTCGTTAGAATATAAACCACGTTTAATGCCATAAATCATAGCTTGCGAGAAAAATGCTGCAAAGAAACCACTTGCCGCTGCACTAAAATCAAAGGCTGAACGAATGATATAATGGATCACTTCTGGCACTAAGCTGATATTTTTTACCAAAATATAAACCGCCATACCAATATAGAGGGTTGCCATGACTGGCACTAAAAATTCAGCAATTTTAGAAATACGCTTAATTCCGCCAAAAATCATAGGGGCGGATAACACTACTAATGCAATGCCAACGGTTGTTGATGAAAGTCCCCAAGCCTCTTGGCTTGCTTCAGCAATGGTATTTGATTGTACGGCATTAAACACAAAACCATAGGTAATAATCAGTGATAAAGCGAATAACACACCAAACCAGCGTTGTTTTAGCCCTTGAGTAATATAATAAGCTGGACCACCACGATATTGTCCATTTGCGTCTTTGACTTTGAATAATTGTGCTAATGAAGATTCGGCAAAGGCACTGCTCATACCAATAATGGCGGTTACCCACATCCAAAAGACAGCTCCCGGGCCACCGAGAGTAATAGCAAGAGCAACCCCTGCCACATTACCAACCCCTACTCGGCTAGCTAAGCCAATCACAAATGCCTGAAAAGCAGAGATACTCTCTTTATTTTTGTCTGCGGAATTACGCCCATTGAACATTTCTCTAATACTTTGGGCAAATAAACGAATTTGTACTCCGCCAGTAGTAATGGTGAAAAATAAGCCAGTAGCAAGCAATGCAAGTACAACAATATCCCATAAAGGTGCATTGACTTGGTTAATAAACTGATGAAATTTTTCCATATTTTCTCCTAATCATATTTTAAGACGAGATAAAATACAGAAAAAATCACAAAAGGCAAAAGGACAAATAACAAAATCAGTATAAATTATAAATTATCTAATAATTTATTGTTTAATTTATTTGAAATTTAATTCTGACCAAGTGCGATTAAAAAAACCGCTCTTATTTTACAAGCGGTTTTTATCTTGCTAAAAAATATTCTATGTTTTAATTAGAAATCGTAGCGTAAACCTACTTTAACGCCGTAATTTCTTACATTTACATCATCAATTTTACCTAAATGGTTATATTCAACACCTGCATTAAGTTTTAAATTTTGTACTAATGGATAGGTAATACCTGCCACTACGCCATAACCTAAATTGGTATTAGTATGTGAATAGTAACCATCTTGAACTGGAATTGATCCATTATCAACCCAATCATCAGTTACTTTTAAGCGGTTAATAGCTAAACGTACGCCTACATAAGGTTTTACCACTGATTGTACCGGAATATCATAAATAGCAGAAAAACCAAGACCTTGAGTTTTTAATTTAGCATTGCCTTGAACACCAGAATCATCATAAACGTCTTTAATATCACGATAATAGGTATAATCCAACGCTAAGCGGAAATCCTGTAATTGATAACCTACACTTAAACGAGGTTCAAAATGGTTTTTCTTAAAAATTGATCCTGTCGTTTTCGTTGTTGAATAACCTAAATCACCCTGTACATATACATTTGCTAATACCGAAGGGGCAGCTAATGTGGTTGCTAATGCGACTGTAAGTAATGTCTTTTTCATTATGAAACTCCTTAAAATAATTAAATGCTGTAAGCGATATAAAAATCGCAAGCTGAGAGTAACATATTAGCCGACAAAATCCAATGCACCTTTACATTTTCTACAATAATACACCGCCCCATTACGTTGAATATTATTATGACGGCGTAATGACAACGGATATTGCTGACAAGCACATTGATATAAAAAGGTTTTGCCCTGCACATTACTTACATCAAATTGATGACAAGTTGTGGCGGGACAATGGAAAATTTCTTGCATCACAAATTGCCATTGCGCCCCATGAGGTTTAACCAAACCAAATTGTTGATAAACAATTAAATGAGCAATCTCGTGGGGAACAGTTTGGTGAATAAAGGCTTGTTGGTTTTCCAATAATAAAGTGCGGTTCAAGTTAATTTTATTTTGTTGCAAATAAGCGACACCCGCTTTTAAACCGCGTAACTTATATTCAATTTGGGGAAAGGCAAAATGCCGTTGAAAATATTGTTCCGCTTGTTGCAAACAATGTTTTACTTGGCGTATCACTTGTAAATTAATATGACGAAATAATTGCTGTTGTTGCATAGCATAGTAAGGATTATTAAGGGAATGAACATTCCCTTAATTAATATGTAATATGATTATTTCACTCCTGCGGCTTGTTTTAATTCGTCCACACGATCTAATTGCTCCCAAGGGAAATGCTCTCGCCCAAAATGCCCATAAGAAGCGGTTTCACGATAAATTGGGCGAATTAAATCTAACATTTTAATTAACCCATAAGGACGCAAATCAAAATGCTCACGCACTAATTGAACTAATAAGGCTTCACTCACTTTCGCTGTGCCAAAGGTTTCCAACATAATGGAAGTAGGTTCAGCCACGCCAATGGCATAAGAAAGTTGAATTTCACAACGATCCGCTAATCCTGCGGCGACAATGTTTTTCGCCACATAACGAGCAGCATAAGCCGCACTGCGGTCAACTTTAGACGGATCTTTACCAGAAAATGCACCGCCACCATGACGAGCTGCACCACCATAGGTATCCACAATAATCTTACGTCCTGTTAAACCGCAATCCCCCATTGGACCGCCAATCACAAAACGCCCTGTTGGATTAATAAAGTACTTGGTTTTGGCAGTGAGCCATTGAGCAGGCAACACAGGTTTAATAATTTCTTCCATTACCGCCTCGTGCAACGCTTTTTGCTCAATATTATCCGCATGTTGAGTAGAAAGCACAATCGCATCAATGCCTACAATTTGATTATTTTCATATTGCAAAGTCACTTGGCTTTTCGCATCGGGACGTAACCAAGGCAAAGTACCATTTTTACGCACCAAAGCCTGACGCTCCATTAAACGGTGTGCATAAGTAATCGCCGCTGGCATAAAGACTTCCGTTTCATTGGTGGCATAACCGAACATAATGCCCTGATCGCCCGCCCCTTGATCAAGCGGATTTTCACGATCTACCCCTTGATTAATATCCGAAGATTGTTTACCAATGGCATTCAATACCGCACAAGAATGTCCATCAAAGCCCATATCCGAGCTGGTATAACCAATATCACAAATCACTTGGCGAGCAATATTTTCTACATCAACCCAAGCAGAAGTGGTAATCTCACCGCCCACTAATGCCATACCTGTTTTGACATAGGTTTCACAAGCAACACGTGCTTTAGGATCTTGTTTAAGAATTTCGTCTAATACCGCATCAGAAATCTGATCGGCAATTTTATCTGGGTGTCCTTCTGATACGGATTCAGAAGTAAATAAATGACTTGCCATAAATGATACCTAAATGATAATTAAATAGATGTTTAGATGTTTGGACGTCTATAATACGCTTTTTTATTGATAAATCAATTATTGGATAGAGAAATTACAATAAGTAAGCAATCACAAGCAAGATTGTTTTTTGATCGCTTTCAAATTTAATGGAGAAATGTTATATTTCTGTCAGTTTTTACTGTTATTGCTTTTATTTTTATTCATGGCAAATTATTACGATATTACTCTTGCCCTTGCGGGCGTATGTCAATCTGCTAAATTAGTACAACAATTTGCTCACTATGGTGAAGCTGAAAAAGCCTCGTTACAACCTTCAATTCAGAGTTTACTCAAAACCTCTCCACCCAATACCCTCGCGGTTTACGGCGGTATAGAAGAAATTGAACTAGGTTTAACCACATTATTAGAGCAGTTTAATGGTGCAAAAGGGGAAAAAGATATTGAGCTAAGTCGCTATTGGCTAAGTTTATTAGCCTTAGAAAGCAAACTCAATAAATCCGCCACAGCAAAAACTGATTTAGCCCACAGAATTCAGCGTTTACCTAGCCAAATGGCGTATTTTGATTTATTTGATGAACAAATGCTCGCCAACCTCGCTGCGATTTATGTGGACGTTATCAGTCCATTAGGTAACAAAATTCAAGTGAAAGGTAATCCAATTTACCTACAACAACCTTTAATACAACACCAAATTCGTGCTTGTTTATTAGCAGGAATTCGTTCGGCAGTATTATGGCGACAAGTGGGTGGCACAAAATGGCAAATCTTATTTTCTCGCCGTAAAATCATCAATCAAGCACAACAATTTTTATCATCGATTAATTAAATGGAGCTATTATGCAACTCAACGCCTTAACCGCAATTTCTCCCATTGACGGACGCTATCAAGACAAAGCCAACGCCTTGCGTGATATTTTTTCTGAATTTGGATTACTAAAATTTAGAGTTACCGTAGAGGTTCGTTGGTTACAAAAACTGGCAGCAACAACTGAAATTAGCGAAGTGCCTGTTTTATCTACACAAGCAAACGATTACCTCAATCAAATTGTAGAAAATTTCAGCTTAGCCGATGCCGAACGTATCAAACAGATTGAGCGTACCACCAACCACGATGTAAAAGCCGTAGAATATTTCTTAAAGGAAAAAAGTGAACATTTACCAGAATTAACCAATATCAGTGAGTTTATTCATTTTGCTTGTACCTCAGAAGATATTAATAATTTATCCCATGGCTTAATGTTAAAAACAGCTCGTGAACAAGTGCTTCTACCAGAATGGCAACAACTAATTGAGGATATTACTGCCTTAGCACAACAATACAAATCCGTTCCGCTACTTTCTCGTACCCATGGGCAACCCGCTTCTCCGTCCACCATTGGGAAAGAAATGGCAAATGTGGTTTATCGCTTACGTCGCCAACTTAACCAATTACAACAAGCGGAAATTTTAGGCAAAATTAACGGTGCAGTAGGTAACTATAACGCACATTTATCGGCTTATCCCAATATTGATTGGCATAAATTTAGCCAAGAATTTGTGGAAAGCCTTGGGCTAACTTGGAACCCTTATACCACCCAAATTGAACCACATGATTATATCGCCGAACTCTTTGATAATATTGCACGTTTTAACACCATTATTATTGATTTTGATCGTGATTTATGGGGGTATATTGCATTAAATCATTTCAAACAACGCACCATAGCTGGCGAAATTGGTTCTTCAACAATGCCACACAAAGTCAACCCAATTGATTTTGAAAACTCCGAAGGCAACCTAGGTTTAGCCAATGCTGTCATGGCACACCTTGCCAGCAAATTACCGATTTCACGTTGGCAACGAGATCTTACCGACTCTACCGTATTGCGTAATTTAGGCGTGGGTTTAGGTTATTGTTTAATTGCCTATACCGCCACACGCAAAGGCATCAGCAAATTAGAAGTCAACCAACAGCACCTACTTGATGAACTCGATCAAAACTGGGAAGTTCTTGCCGAACCAATTCAAACGGTTATGCGTCGCTATGGTATTGAAAAACCTTATGAAAAACTCAAAGAACTCACTCGGGGCAAACGAGTAGATGCACAAGCTATGCACGAATTTATTGAAAAACTGGCTATTCCAGCTGAAGAAAAAGCACGTTTACAACAACTTACTCCTGCAAGCTATATTGGTGCCGCCGTTGAGTTAGTAGAAAAACTTTAATAATTTAGACCGCACTAACTTAAATAACAGAGGGCAATCTAAATTTTAATATTCGTTAATTAGGTGTAATGGACAAAATAGTTGCTAATAATAATTTCCTCAAATTGTTAGCAACTCTTTTTATTTAAAAATCCTTTATAAACAAAATTTTACGCTTTCCTATGAATCCGTTGTGATTAATTAATTTCCGCTTAAGTTCATTAAATAAATCTTCTAATTGATTTGTTGTTTTTTCAAAATTTAATTCCGTATGCTTTTCAAAGATAAATAAATATCTTTAATCATGTTTAATGCTCCTATTAATCCTTTATGTTTATAAGGAAAATAACCTTTTTCATTGCATTTCTCTGAGCGTTCATTCAAATAATCTTGATGTTTTAAATACCAATAATGTAAACGACAAAAAATCATGCTTTTGACTTTCTTTTAATGTTTTCTTAAGTCATTTCCAGCTAGAGATTTATGTTTTTTCTTCACCTTCTCATCGCCATTGCCACAAGATGAAAATGACTCATTTGAATAGGCGTATTGAATATTTTTTAATAATCTACGACAGCTATGCAGGTAGTTGATTGAATAATATAGATTTTTTTTCTTAACCGATTTAGTGCTGTCCGATAATAAATATCTTTTTTGTTTTCATAATTTGATGATAAATCGAGGCTATCCATTAACACTAACACACCAAAATCTCGTTTAAAGAAGTGGTATTCATAATAATATTTAAATAAGTTGATGTGGGTAAAATTAAGATATTTTTCGGGGCTGTATCAATATATCTTTGAATTGTTTTAACAGAGCATTGATATTTAATTGCAAGCGCTTTACACGTCTGTTTTCATTGAGAATAACGAAACCAAATTTCAGTGGGATTTAATTTATTTTTAAAGGTAAAGGTTTTATTACAATGATAGCATTTATAGTGTTGAATATTATTTTGAATGCCATATTTCTTAATATTCAGATTTAGGCAAAAAGGACAAGTTTTTTGTTCATTTTCAAAAAAGTGAGTTAAAGTCTTGCACTATAAGGCTTAAATCCGCTTTTTTCCCACATTTTTGTCCATTACTCCAAAAAAAACGCACTTTTACAAACAAAGTGCGGTTTAATTTTTAGATTATTTTTAACCTAATAAGCTAAATTAAGCGTTCGCAGAACCTCGATTAGCACGTTTGCGTTCATTTTCAGTGAGTAATTTTTTACGAATACGCACGGAAGTTGGTGTAACTTCTACGAGTTCATCATCATCAATAAATTCAATAGCTTGTTCAAGAGAATGACGTACTGGTGGTACTAATACTACCGCTTCGTCTTTACCAGAAGCACGCATATTGGTTAATTTTTTCCCTTGTAGGCAGTTTACAGTGAGATCATTAGAACGGCTATGAATACCAATAACCTGTCCTTCATAAACTTCCACACCATGCTCAATCATTAATTTACCACGATCTTGTAAACCAAATAATGCATAAGCAAGAGCTTTACCTGTGGCATTAGAAATTAATACGCCATTTTTACGTTGTCCAATTTCGCCAGCTTTAACATCGTCATAATGACTGAAACTGGAATAAAGTAATCCTGTGCCTGAGGTCATTGTCATAAATTCGTTACGGAAACCAATTAAGCCACGACTTGGAATAATATATTCTAAACGTGTACGCCCTTTACCGTCTGGCACCATATCTTTTACTTCGCCTTTGCGAATCCCCAAGGCTTCCATAACCGCACCTTGGTGTTGTTCTTCAATATCAATGGTTACTTGTTCAAAAGGTTCTTGTTTACGTCCATCAATTTCTTTAAAAATTACTTTAGGACGAGATACGGCTAATTCGTAACCTTCACGACGCATATTCTCAATAAGCACAGAAAGGTGTAATTCTCCACGTCCTGAAACTTTAAATTCATCAGGGTTATCGGTTTCTTCTACCCGTAATGCCACATTATGTACCAACTCTTTCTGCAGGCGTTCTAGGATTTGGCGTGATGTTACATATTTTCCTTCTTTCCCACAAAATGGCGAGGTATTTACACAGAAAAACATGGTAACTGTTGGTTCATCAACGGTTAGAGCAGGTAATGCCTCAACATGATTTACATCACAAATGGTATCAGAAATGTTGAGTTCCCCTAATCCTGTAATGGCAATAATATCGCCAGCTCGTGCAATATCTTCTTCAAAACGATCTAAGCCTAAATGTCCGAGGACTTGTCCTACTTTACCGTTACGGGTTTTGCCGTTGCTATCAATAATGGTAACCTGTTGATTAGGTTTAATCGCACCACGTTTGATGCGTCCAATTCCAATAACCCCCACATAACTATTGTAATCAAGTTGCGAAATTTGCATTTGGAATGGGGCATCAAGTTCTACTTTTGGTGGTTCAACATATTTCACAATAGCCTCAAATAATGGGGTCATATCTGGGGCAAGATCTTCGTGATCTAAACCTGCTACGCCATTTAATGCTGAGGCATAAATAATTGGAAAATCAAGTTGTTCATCAGTTGCACCAAGATTAACAAATAAATCAAACACTTGATCCACTACCCAATCAGGACGTGCACCGGGACGATCCACTTTATTAATGACCACAATAGGTTTTAATCCATGGGCAAAAGCTTTTTGTGTTACGAAACGTGTTTGTGGCATTGGACCATCAAAAGCATCAACAATAAGTAATACGCTATCTACCATAGACAGCACACGCTCTACCTCGCCACCAAAGTCAGCATGCCCCGGGGTATCTACGATATTGATACGATAATCTTGCCAATTAATGGCAGTATTTTTAGCTAAAATGGTAATACCGCGCTCTTTTTCCAGATCATTGGAATCCATAACACGTTCATTTTGATCGCCATTACGGGCAGCCTCTAATGTACCTGATTGTTGTAATAATTTATCTACCAAGGTGGTTTTACCATGGTCAACGTGTGCAATAATTGCAATATTACGCAATTTATTAATGTCTAAAGTATTTTTCATTTAATCTATTCTTAATGGTTTAAGGAACAATATGCTATTAAAAAGGTTGCAGATTATACAACTTTTTCAAGGTGTGAGCTATTAAATAATATAAAAAATCATAGCATATAGGATTATAAGTTAAAAATTTTTCACAAATACAGTTGCATTTTTATATAAAAACCAAGTATTAATTAAATTCATAAATTATTTTTAAAAATATATTGATTTTGTTAGATGATATGTGTATCTTTTACCACATTGATTAAATCATTGATAAGATTAGTCATAATAAACGTTAAATTTTAATCAAAAAGAGGAAGTATCTATGTCAAACACAGCTGTTAGTCGCGTTTTTAGTCTTATTGAAGAAAATGATATTAAATTTGTATTGTTGCGTTTTACCAATATTAAGGGTAAAGAACACGCTGTTTCTATCCCTGCCAATTTGGTTGATGAAGATTTATTTGAAGAGGGGAAAATGTTCGATGGTTCATCTGTAGAAGGTTGGAGAACCATTAATAAAGCGGATATGTTATTAATGCCGATTGCAGAAACTGCTGTTGTTGATCCTTTTGCTCAAATTCCAACATTATCCATTCGTTGTAGTATTTATGAACCAAACACCATGCAAAGCTATGATCGTGATCCTCGCTCTATTGCTACACGTGCAGAAAATTATCTAAAAAGCACAGGTATTGCCGACAGTGCGTCTTTTGGACCTGAACCAGAATTTTTCTTATTTGATGATGTGCGTTTTAGCACTGCAATGAACAAAGTCAGTTACCAAATTGATGATCAAGAAGCTGCTTGGAATACCAATACCCATTATGAAGAAGGTAACAGTGGCTATCGTCCGTTAGTGAAGGGCGGTTATTGTGCCGTTGCACCAAATGATAGCGGACATGATATTCGTTCTGAAATGTGTTTATTATTGGCTGAAATGGGCTTAGTGATTGAAGCACACCACCACGAAGTAGCAACAGCTGGGCAAAACGAAATTGCAACTCGCTTTAATTCACTAACCTTAAAAGCCGATGAAACCCAAATTTATAAATATGTGGTGCAAAATGTGGCAGCAGAACATGGTAAAACAGCCTGTTTTATGCCAAAACCTTTTGCTGGCGATAATGGCTCAGGTATGCACTGTAATATGTCTTTAAGCAAAGACGGAAAAAATATCTTTATGGGCGACAAATATGCAGGTTTATCAGAAACCGCACTTTATTATATCGGTGGAATTATTAAACATGCTAAAGCACTGAATGCTTTCACTAACCCATCAACGAACTCTTATAAACGTTTAGTACCGGGGTTTGAAGCACCTGTATTACTTGCTTATTCTGCTAGTAACCGTTCGGCATCAATCCGTATCCCAGCGGTAACTTCGCCAAAAGCAACCCGTATTGAAGCTCGTTTCCCAGATCCATTAGCAAACCCATATTTAGCTTTCTCAGCCTTATTAATGGCGGGATTAGACGGTATCTTAAACAAAATTCACCCAGGTGAAGCAATGGATAAGAATCTTTATGATTTACCACCTGAAGAACTTAAAGACATTCCAGCAGTATCAGGTTCATTAGAAGAAGCATTAAACTCCCTTGAACAAGATTATGAATTCTTAACCCAAGGCGGAGTATTCAGCAAAGATTTCATTGATACTTATATTGAAATGAAACGTAAAGATGTGGAACGTTTAAATATGACTCCACACCCTGTTGAATTTGAAATGTATTATGCGTAGTAACTTCATGTTACAGTTTGGCGACCCTTAGGGTCGCCTTTTTTATAGTCATTCCACTTTAAAATGATACAGCGTTGGTACGTCTCGCCGTACTACTTGTACTGTCTTTGACGTACCGCCTTTCTCATTTTAAATTGAGGCGACTATATATTTAAACGGAGGTTTTAGATTATTTTATCTTTGGGTTTTTATAGTTGTTTTATTTGAAAAAAGGTAACGATCAGAAATAAAAGTGCGGTCAAAAAATGAAATTTTTTACCGCACTTTATCTATTGATTAGAATTAAGCAAAAGGATCACGCAGGATAATGGTTTCTTGGCGATCTGGACCGGTGGAGAGAATATCTACAGGTACACCTACAATTTCCTCGATACGTTTAATGTAGTTTAAGGCGGCTTGCGGTAAATCTTCACGTTTAGTCACTCGGAAAGTGTTTTCTTTCCAACCTGGCATGGTTTCATATATCGGTTCTACCCCTTGCCAATCTTTAGCGGCAAGTGGTGAACATTCAACAACTTCGCCATTTGGCATTTTGTAGCCTACGCAAATTTTTAATTCTTCAAAACCGTCTAGTACATCAAGTTTTGTCATACAAAAACCAGAGATTGAGTTAACTTGCACTGCACGCCGTACTGCCACCGCATCAAACCAACCACAGCGGCGTGGACGACCTGTTACAGCACCAAATTCATTGCCCTTGCGTGCAATTTCAGCCCCTACTTCATCAAATAATTCGGTGGTAAAAGGCCCACTTCCCACACGAGTACAATAGGCTTTAATAATACCCAATACATAATCAATATTACGAGGCCCAAAACCTGCCCCTGTGGCTACGCCACCCGCAGTGGTGTTAGAGCTTGTTACAAAAGGATAGGTACCATAGTCAATATCTAACATTGTCCCCTGTGCCCCTTCAAATAGGATATTATCACCATTAGCTCGAGCATTATGTAAAATGCTTGCCACATCTGCGGTCATGCTCTTAATAAGCTCAGCCACTGAACGAACTTGTTCAAGGATTTTGTTATAGTCCACAGGCTCAGCTTTATAATATTGGGTAAGCTGAAAATTGTAGTAATCCACAATTTCTTTTAATTTTTCAGCAAAACTGTCTAAATTGAATAAATCGCCTACGCGCAAACCTCGGCGAGCCACTTTATCCTCATAAGCAGGGCCGATACCACGTCCAGTTGTGCCAATTTTGTTTTTGCCTAAGGCGTTTTCACGAGCATGATCCATAGCAACATGATAAGGCAAAATAAGTGGGCAAGCTTCAGAAATGAGTAAACGATCACGAACATTAACACCACGACTTTCTAACTCCCCCATTTCTTGTAGTAAGGCTTCTGGCGATAATACTACGCCATTACCAATTAAACAGGTTACATTATCACGCAAAATACCTGATGGAATTAAACGTAATACCGTTTTTTCTCCATTAATAATTAGCGTATGCCCAGCATTATGCCCCCCTTGATAGCGAACAACATAACTCACTCGATCAGTTAATAAATCTACGATTTTCCCTTTACCCTCGTCGCCCCATTGCGCCCCAAGGATAACTACACTTTTGCCCATAATAAGCCACCTTAATTATTGGTTTTTTTAATTAGAATAAACAGCCTGTTACTTTACTATTTTCTGCTGTGGATCTCAATGTAAAAAAGTGGATTATTGTTAGCTTTTCAGTGGACGGAAGATAGGATATAGAGTAATTGTTAATATTCTCTTTGTTGTTCTTAAATTAAAGTGCAGTCAATTTTTGAAATAATTTTCAGCTGTTTCTCTGCTTTTGCTAATGTTCACAGTTTCGTTGTTGGCGACGTATTTCTTTTATTGTTCAAAATATAGAAGACTGGTAATAGAGGATAAGATAAAGGATATGCTAATTAATTGAATATTTTGTCATAAAAATTTACCTTGTAATCTGTTAGTTGTTAGTCCAATTGGGGGGGCAATCACGAGATTGGTATTTTACATTTACTAAGATGGATTAATGCCTTTTACCTGAGTTTCCGCTGGGTATGGCATAGGAAATGATTGAGTAGAAGTTGATTCTTTAGTTGATATTTTATTTTAAAATTTGTTGATTATATAAAGGTTAAGTGTAAAAAATGGCATAGTAATACTATGCCATTTTTAGCTTGTTTGTTATTTATCTATGATTTTCTTACCGCAATTGCCTCAATTTCAATTCCCACATCTTTAGGTAGGCGTGCCACTTCAACACAAGAGCGAGCGGGGAAATTGGGGTGGTTGTTTTGTTGGAAAAAACGTTCATATTCGCCATTGACAGCAGTAAAATCATTGAGATCTTTAACGAAAACGGTAGTTTTAACAATATCTGCCACAGTTAGCCCAGCTTGTTCAATAATGGCTTGAATATTTTGTAGTGATTGACGGGTTTGTGCCACAATATCCGTTGGAATTTCGCCTGTTTGTGGATTAACAGGGATTTGTCCAGAGGTCATAATTATATTGCCTAAATCTACGGCTTGTACATAAGGCCCTATGGCAGCTGGGGCTTTTTCAGTATGAATGAAGTTAGTCATATTGTTTCCTTTTGCTTATTTGTTGAATAAAAAATCGGTATATTGACCGCACTTTTGTGGTACTAAGTGATTTGAGTAAAGAAATCACGAATACCTACTAACATATTATTAATGGCTACTGCCGCAAGAATTAATCCCATTACCCGACTAATTACTGCCGCCCCTGTATTACCGATAATACGTTGAATTTTATTTGCTGCAAGCAGTAAAAAATAAGTAATTAACAAGACTAATAACATAATTATGGTGGTAAAGATTTGATCGATAAAACTAAAACGATGATTATCCGTTAATAACACGATAGCCATCATTGCCCCGGGCGAGGCGATAGAAGGAACTGCGAGGGGGTACACAGCCAATTCGTTCAGGTTAGTGGAAAGGCGTATTTCTTGTTCAGGTTTGCTTTCGCCAAAAATCATGGTTAATGCAAAAAGCAATAATACCAATCCGCCTGCAATTTGGAATGCGGTAAGTGGAATTTGCATCGCTTCCAATAGAGCTTGTCCTAGAATTAAGAAAAAGACTAAAATCCCTGCGGAAATAAGGATCGCATTACGGGCGATTTTACGCCGATCTTCAAGGGGTAAACCTACGGTTTTAGCAAGATATACGGGTACGCTACCAATAGGGTCGATAACCGCCCAAAGTACCACAAATTGAACAATAAGAGAGTCAAACATCAATAAATCCAATAAAACTAAAAATAATGATAAGATAGGATAAATATTATAACAAAATAGTGATAGAGCAATGATTTTTTTTAAGAATTTGATATTAAAGCGTGGACAAACAGAATTGTTAAACCAAGCCAATGCCAGTATTAATCCAAAACAAAAAGTTGGCTTGGTGGGCAAAAATGGTTGTGGTAAATCCACATTATTAGCCTTGTTAAAAGGAGAGATTAGCCCTGAAGGGGGCGAGCTTGAATTGCCGACAAACTGGAAATTGGCTTGGGTAAATCAAGAAACCCCAGCGTTGTCTATTTCCGCTTTAGATTATGTGATTCAAGGAGATCGGGAATATGTTGATTTGCAACAGCAGTTAGCGATAGCTAACCAATATAATGATGGAGAGCAAATTGCTTTGTTGCATAATAAATTAGAGATTATTGACGCTTGGACGATTGAAGCCAGAGCGGCGACTTTGTTAAATGGATTAGGGTTTAGCCAACAACAATTAAGTTTACCTGTTAAGGCATTTTCTGGGGGCTGGCGTATGCGATTAAATTTAGCCCAAGCCTTATTGGTGCGTTCTGATTTATTATTGCTTGATGAACCCACTAACCACCTTGATTTAGATGCGGTAGTTTGGTTAGAAAACTGGTTAGCGAATTATGCAGGAACGTTAGTGCTTATCTCTCACGATCGGGATTTTTTAGATCCTATTGTTAATAAAATTATTCATATTGAACAACAGCAATTACAGGAATACACAGGGAATTATTCTTCCTTTGAACAGCAACGAGCCACTAAGTTAGCTCAACAAAGTGCCATGTATCGCCAACAACAGCAAAAAATTGCTCATTTACAAAGCTATATTGATCGTTTTAAAGCAAAAGCCACTAAAGCCAAACAGGCACAAAGTCGGATAAAAGCCTTACAACGTATGGAATTAATTGCACCTGCACATGTAGATAACCCTTTCCGTTTTCATTTTCAACCGCCGATTGTCTTGCCTAATCCCTTGTTAATGTTAGAACAGGTAAGTGCAGGTTATGGCACAGGCGAAAGTGCGGTACAAATTTTGAAAAAAATTAAATTGAATCTTGTACCGGGTTCAAGAATTGGTTTATTAGGCAAAAACGGGGCAGGGAAATCCACCTTGATAAAATTATTGGCTGGCGAAATACCGCCATTATCAGGCACAATTCAACTGGCGAAAGGGGTTCAACTCGGCTATTTTGCTCAGCACCAATTAGACACCTTGCGAGCGGAAGAAAGTGCCTTATGGCATTTACAAAAATTAGCTCCCCAACAAACAGAGCAACAATTAAGAGATTATTTAGGGGGCTTTGCTTTTCAGGGGGATAAGGTCAATCAGCCAGTGCAATCTTTTTCAGGGGGCGAAAAAGCACGCTTAGTTTTGGCATTAATTGTATGGCAACGCCCTAATTTGTTGTTATTAGATGAACCCACTAACCATTTGGATTTGGATATGCGACAAGCCTTAACGGAAGCCCTAGTAGATTATCAAGGATCTTTAGTGGTGGTGTCGCATGATCGCCATTTGTTACGCAATACAGTGGACGAATTTTATTTAGTTCACGATCAACAAGTGCAAGAATTTAAAGGCGATTTAGAGGATTATCAAAAATGGTTAAGCCAGTTAGCAACATTGCCTCAACAACAGCAACAAAATGATGTGCCAGCAGAAAACAAGCCCTATACGCAGGAAAGTCGTAAAGAACAAAAACGGCGAGAGGCGGAGCTACGCCAACGTACAGCCCCACTGAAAAAGAACATCGCCCAATTAGAGCAACAAATGGAAATGCTCACAAAACAACTCAATGAACTTGAGTTACAACTGGCGGATAGTGAGTTATATGATGAAAAAAATAAAGCAAAACTCACCGCATTTTTAGCACAACAAGTGCAAGATAAAAAACAATTAGAACAAATTGAAAGCCAATGGCTAGCAGGGCAGGAGGAGCTAGAAGGGATCATTGCCACAGAGGGATAGCGACTGGTCTATTGAGGAGAAATTTTTCCCAGATTTAGCAGAATATGATATATTGCACAGTTTGTTTAGCAACGGAAATGGCTATATATTAATTTAGGAAAACGTTAAGTATTATGAAAGATCAGTTAGACACTAGTAATTTATCTTATCAGGATAAAATGGCGATTGAAGAACACGAGCGTTTAAGCCCTCGTTTACTTTATGAAATTATTCGGCGTGATGGCATAGAGGAACTTACTCGCCCAACCAAAGCTCTTGTTTTTTCAGGAATTACCGCAGGATTAGTGGTCAGTTTTTCATTTATTTTCAAAGCGATTTTTACCGCCTATGTACCACAACAACCTTGGGCACCCTTGATTACAAATATGGGCTATACGGTGGGGTTTTTATTGGTGATTTTAGGGCGTATGCAGCTTTTTACTGAAAATACTATTACCACTGTCGTTCCTTTGTTTAGCCCATTAAATTTAACTAAATTATATGCTGTGGCAAGACTATGGTTTATTGTGTTTGCTTCCAATTTAATTGGTACAACATTAGCCGCTTTATTTTTACAAAATTCCCATGTACTCAATCCCGAATTTGTCGTGGCATTGAAACAAATTGCTCATCATGTTAAAGCCTTTTCTGTCAGCGATAGTATTTGGAAAGGTATTCCAGCAGGGATTTTAATTGCTTCCATTGTGTGGATGACCCCAATGGTTAATGGCGGTAAATTCATTATGATTTTCTTTTTTATTTATCTGATCGCATTAGGCGATTTTGCCCATGTGGTGGTGGGATCGGCTGAAATTGCTTACCTTGTTTTCCAAGGTGAGGCATCATTGTATGACTATTTTGTGCGTTTCCTTGCTCCAACTGCATTGGGAAATATTTTAGGGGGAACAGTGGTCTTTACCCTGATGATTTACGGACAAGTGAATGATGAAATTCGTAAAAAATAAGATTGAGATTAAGGAATAATATGAAAAAACGATTAATTACCGCATTGCTTTTATGCTCCTTGCCAGCAATGGCGAATAATACGGTGTTACAGCAAAAACTTGGCGAAATGGGATTGCGTAATATTGAAGTTAAGCCTTCGCCTATTGCAGGAATTAATACCATTATTGCGGAACAAGGGGTATTTTATGCCACAGAGAATGGGCGTTATGTTTTTGACGGTAGTTTATATGAATTAACCCCACAGGGTGCGGTTGATGTTGCAAGAGGCTTGTTGCTAGAAAAATTAGCGAAGTATGAAAAAGAAATGATCGTTTTTCCTGCTCGCCAAGAAAAATATGTGGTAACGGTTTTTATGGATATTACTTGCCATTATTGTCGTTTATTACATCAACAAGTGAAAGACTATAATGATTTAGGCATTACCTTGCGTTATTTAGCCTTTCCTCGTGGTGGCTTAAATAATCAAACGGCTCGTCAAATGGAAGCCATTTGGACAGAAAAAGATCCTGCTTTTGCCTTTAATCAAGCAGAACAAGGCAATTTACCGAAGACCTTAAAAGACCCTAATATCGTTAAAAAACATTATGAATTAGGTGTGCAATTTGGTGTGCGAGGTACGCCAAGTATGATTACTGCCCAAGGGGAGTTAATTGGCGGGTATTTGTCGCCAAAAGATTTATTAGCCACATTACAACAATAATTTGTTATGAATAAGACAATACAACGTCGCTTGGTGCCGTCTAGTCCGCCAGTTTGTGATGATCCCTTGTTGGATCGCTTATATCGGGCAAGGGAAATAAAAAATTCTCAGCAATTAGACCGCACTTTATCGGCAATGTTAGCCCCCCATTCATTTTATGGTATTGAACAGGCAGTGGCGTTGTTAGTAGAAGCTCGCCAACAACAGCAATCTATCGTTATCGTGGGAGATTTTGATGCTGACGGAGCAACTAGTACCGCATTGATGGTATTGGCTTTGCGACAACTTGGTTTTACACAGGTGCAATATTTAGTGCCTAACCGCTTTGAGCAGGGTTATGGTTTAAGTGTTGCCGTGGCGGAACAGGCGTTAGCGTTGGGGGTAGAACTGTTAATTACGGTGGATAATGGGATTTCTTCGCTTGAGGGAGTAGCTTGGTTAAAACAACGTGGGGTTAAGGTGTTGGTAACGGATCATCATTTACCCCCTGAGCAATTACCCCTTGCCGATGCCATTGTTAATCCCAATTTAGCCCAATGTGCATTTCCCTCTAAATCCTTGGCAGGGGTTGGTGTTGCTTTTTATGTGATGCTGGCATTACGGGCAAAATTGCGTGAACTTGGATTTTTTTCGCCACAATCGCAGCCAAATTTTGTGGAATTATTGGATTTGGTGGCATTGGGAACCATTGCCGATGTTGTGCCACTTGATCAGAATAACCGTATTTTGGCTTATCAAGGATTGGGGCGTATTCGTGCGGAACGTTGCCGTTGCGGTATTCGTGCCTTGGCCGAAGTGGCACAGCGAGAATTAAGTAAGCTTAATTGTAGTGATTTAGGCTTTGCTATTGCACCACGTTTAAATGCAGCAGGGCGTTTAGATAATATGTCTATTGGGGTTGAATTATTATTGGCTGAAGATATGGAAAGTGCTAGGGCATTGGCGTTGGAGTTAGATAGCTTAAACCAAGCTCGCAAAGAAATTGAACAGGGTATGAAACTTGAAGCCCTAGAAATTTGTCAAAAACTGACCGCACTTCAGCAGCAATTACCCACAGGCATTGTGTTATATCAAGCGGATTGGCATCAAGGGGTATTGGGTATTCTGGCGAGCCGAATTAAGGATCAATTTCATCGCCCTGTGGTGGCATTTGCACAAGAGCAAGCAGGGTTGTTAAAAGGATCTGCGCGCTCCATTGAGGGAGTGCATATGCGAGATGTATTGGAACGTATTCATAGTGGTTATCCTCAGCTTATGTTGAAATTTGGTGGGCATGCCATGGCGGCAGGTTTAACCATTATGGAAGATAATCTTGCTTTATTTCAGCAGGTGTTTAATCAAACCGTAGCGGACTGGTTAGATCAGGATCAATTACAGGGGATTATTTGGACAGATGGTGAACTGAGTATCCCACAAATGAATTTGACGGTGGCGGAAAAAATAAAACAAGCAGGACCTTGGGGGCAACGTTTTCCCGAACCTTTGTTTGATGGCGAATTTCGTATTTTGCAGCAACGTTTAGTGGGCGAAAAGCATTTAAAAATGATGGTTGAACCTAAACAGGGCGGACCACTGTTTGACGCTATCGCCTTTAATGTGGATACCCGTTATTATCCTGATTTATCTATTAAGTTTGCGAAATTAGTGTATAAATTGGATATTAATGAATATCGTGGCAATCGCTCGCTACAACTTTTAGTGGATTATATTGAGCCGATGTTAGCAAATTAGGGAATAATAGAAAGGTTATGGCTAGACTTTTTTTTCTCATATTATTGGGCTGGAGTGCCTGCATTTATGCGGAAACTCAAACCATAGTAGAAAAAAACATACCACAATTTGAAGATGGTAAGGATTATTTTTCTTATCGTGTTCCTATTAGCCTGGAAAAACAGCAAGATAATAAAATCCTAATTCAATCTTTTTTTGCCTATGATTGCCGAATTTGCTCGCAAAGCCAAGATGTATTAACGCTTTATAGTCAATTACACCCGCATATTATTGTATTACAAAAACAACCTGTTGCCACAGAACAAGCGAAGTTTTCTTCTAATGTGTATTTTGCTTTATTAGCCCTTGATCGTGAAGATTTAGCGGATTTACTGTTATTTGATAGTGCAACAAATCCCGCCTTGACAGATATAGAAACCTTATTAACTTGGGTGGCTGAAAATGGTATTCCTGATCAACAGTTTTTAGAGTTTTTACAATTACCCGAAATTCAACAAAAATCAGAAGAAGCAGTTTATTTAACTGAAAAATATGGAGTTTTTACCATTCCTTTTGTGGTGATTGATGGGCGTTATGTATTAACCCAAAGTACGTTATATGACGATGATTATGCTTTTGCCGTATTAGATTTTTTAGTGGATAAAGTACGTACAGAACGACAGCAATATGGCACTTTTACATTGAAATAATATAAGGCAAGTCAACATAGTCATTGTGTTAATGGGGAATAAAGAGAGTTTGATTAAGATAAGGAAGAAAAAATGAAAGTTGGTGTAATAGGTGCAATGGCACAAGAAGTGGAGATTTTAGTCAGTTTGATGAAAAACTTGACAAAAACACCGTTGGCGAATTGCACCCTTTATCAAGGGCAAATTCAAGGAATTGATGTGGTATTAATGCAATCAGGGATTGGTAAAGTGGCTGCCGCAGTAGGAACCACCGCATTATTACAGCTTACTCAACCAGATATGGTAATTAATACGGGGTCAGCAGGTGGAATTGCCGCTGGGTTATCGGTGGGGGATATTGTGATTTCTGAACAGACTTGCCACCACGATGCTGATGTTACCGCCTTTGGCTATGCAATGGGACAATTACCTAATTGCCCAGCACGCTTTCCCTCAGATCCGCACTTAGTAAAATTAGCAACGGATATACTACAACAACAAAATAAACAGGCAAAATTGGGTTTAATTTGTTCAGGAGATAGCTTTGTGCAAGGGGGCGATGCCTTAGCAAAAATTAAGCAATATTTTCCTGAGGCGATTGCTGTTGAAATGGAAGCCGCCGCCATTGCACAGGTTTGTTATATGTTCAATGTGCCATTTGTGGTGGTAAGAGCTATTTCTGATAATGGTGATAGTGGTGCAACAATGTCCTTTGAAGAATTTTTGCCTATTGCCGCCCAATCTTCCTCACAAATTGTTTTAGCAATGCTAGAAAAACTAGCGAAATCGCTTTAACCTTATTGCTGTGGTCATGTTGACTGATGACCACAGATTTTTACACACGTAATAAGCGACAAATAACCAATGTAACCCCACCGCCTAATAAAGTGGCAATAATCCTATGTTCTGTAATTGCCACTGGATCGCCATTACCTAATCCAATCAGTAACACAATGGTGGCAGAGATCATACTGGTTAATAAGGCATAATGGGCTTTCTGCATAGAAAACGCAGCGCCAGAGGTTAAGGCAAGTAAGCCAAGCAAAATAAATTGGTTATCGTATAAGCAAGAAATTGCCAAGGTGGCTAAACAACAACCTAACAATGTCCCAATAAAACGATTAATAGCACGTTCTAACGTTGTTTTACTGTCAGGACGTAAAATAATTAATGCGGTCATCGCCGCCCAATAATCATTGGCTAAACCTGCACTTTTGGCAATGTATAGTGAAAAGTTAACCGCTAAAACAACAGCAATAACAAAACGAATTTGTTTGTTAAAGGATAATGCACTAATGGAAGCTGGTGGTAAAAGTGCAGCACTATAAGGAAATAATCTTGCACTTAGCATCATTCCTATTAATTGTAAGCCAGCCCCTAATAGGGTAAATCCTCCTCGCAACAACGCATTTTCTATATTTTCAGGATAGTAGCTCGCCACTAAGAATGCCACCACAATTTGCAGAGTAATCCACCATAAATCATTGTTATAGCTAGTTAAAATTGCACAGCCAGCGGACAATAATGCAATAGCAAAGTACAACCATAAACCTTCATGTCCAAATAATGACCCCGCTACCGCTGCAATTGCCATACCCACAGCGGAAGCCGTTACCGCTCCCCAACGATGCCCATAAAAACTACGTGAAGCACCAAACCCCACAGAAAATGCCGCTCCTACCATAATGACAGCATGGATATAACTAAAATCAGTGCTAATAGCTAATACCAACAGGATTGCAGGGGAGCATAAAATTAATTCACGCCAGTAAATCGTGCCACAAAGCTGGCGAAAAGATTGATATTTTTGCGATAAAATTGACATAGTTTTCTAAAAATTTTTGCTAAAACGCACCGCACTTTGGTAATATTACCCTAAATTCTTATGATAGCCGTTCTATTTTAAAATAATATGGGAGGCGCTTTGTCTTATTTTAAATTGAAATGACTATTTTAATTCTTAATCAGTACGCTGATATAAAATAGGAATGTTATCAAAATCCGGGAAATTTTCTACTGATAAATCAATAAGATAACTTGGTATTCTCCCCCCCCCCCACCGACATTGTTTTTACAAGGGAAACAAGCTAAATTAACATCTAATCCCGTTAAAGTTTTTGGTTGGCGAAAAAAATTATTAGTTTGATAACGATCAGAAATAAACCAATAGCATTGATAATTTAATTGATTTAAATAGCGAATTAAAACTGGTGCTTGATAAAAATGTGCTTCAATAAAAATAATTGGTTGATATTTTGCAATGACTTTTTCTGCACCTTGTAATACTTGTAAATCAAAACCTTCAGCATCAACTTTTAATAATGTTAAAGAATCAAGTTGATTAATTTGTTGATGTTTATCTAAACAAATAATATCAACCTGTTCAGTTTCAATTTCTCCTTGATAATCTTGTTCTGTACTAAAACTTTTATCTAAAGAAAAACTGCCGTAATTCCAAGACTCATTATAATTAGTAGAATGTATTTCACACTTACTTTGCTCTCTCCCTACACCTTGCTGATAAGCATAAACATTAGTGAGATTATTCATTGTGATATTACCACAAAGTAATTGAAAAATAATACGTTGTGGCTCAAAACAAAATAATTTCCCCTTATTTGCTTTTTTAGCTAAAGGGATTGTATGTAACCCCAGATTTGCTCCCACTTCAACAATATTACTTTGTTCCGTTAAAATATCATGAAAAAAAGCGACCTCAACTTCGGACCATTCTCCATAAGTACAAGCAAAATCAGAAATCATATCGCCTTGAATTAAATTGAAATTTCCCCATTTTAATTGATGCAACACTGTTTTCATTAATATTCCTATTTTATGTATTTTAAGTGCGGTTTATTTAACAAAAATATTATAAAAATAAACCGCTCTTGAATAAATTATTTATTGTTATTGACCTTTTTCCAACGAGAACGAATGCCTGTAATCGTGGCAATTAAACACAATAATGCAGCGCCAAATTCAAACCAAGGTTGTTGAACTTTACCTACTGGACGGGCTAGTGTGGGATCGGATAAGGCTACTTCACGTTGAATACGCTCTCCTCGCTCAATCGCTTCAAGTTCTTCTTTGCTAATAGGTAAGTCGCCCAAATAAATGCTAGGTCCATTATCAGGGGTATAGCCTAATTTGGTACTATAATTTCCAGTAGGAATAAAGCGAAGTATCCGTCCCTCGGAATATTCATTGGTGGTGTTATAAGCCTCAACAACTTTTGTTCCTTGGGCAAATTTTTTATTGTTTTCAATTACTCTAAACCCTTCAAAAACAAGGAAAGCCATTATTACAAACATACCCAATGCGACAATAATTAATTTTAGTTTTTGCATAAATACTCCTAATTATATTCAAATAAAGGATTAATATTATTGTCATTCCAATTTAAAATAAGGCAAGGCGTGTCAACGCTGTTTTCTTTTAAAGTAGGATGACAATAATTTATAATTATGTTTTATTTACTTCTTATCCAAATAACCTTTTTTCCAACGATAGATTGTATTAGCTATCCCAAAAATCATAAGTAAAATAAAGGCTAAACTTGATAACAGAATATTTCTATTGGTTTCACCAACAGGGCGAATATAACGAGGATTATCCAATGCAATTTCCCGTTGGATAGTATTACCATTTGCTAGCTGCTCCAATTCAGCTTTACTAATATCGCTTAATCCAAGATTAATGGTTTGCCCATTTTCTTTATAAGCTAAATCAATTTTATATTGCTTGCCAAACACAATGCTACGCTTTCTGCTACTATATTCTGTATAGGTATTACTCGCATTATAGACATTAACAATTTTGCTACCTTGCTCAAAAGTTTTATCTTCAAGATAAAAAATATATCCCACAAATGCAACCAAGATACTCACTAAAATACAGATAATAATAAATAGCACTGATGCTATTTTTTTCATTTTTACCTCAATAATCAAGAATATCTATTAATCTTTTTGCTGATATTCAAAATACAACCACTCTGCCACTTGTTTGGCAAAATAAGTCAGAATACCGTCAGCACCTGCCCGTTTGAAACAAAGCAAGGATTCTAAAATACAGTCTTTTTCTGCGAGCCAACCATTTTGAATGGCTGCCATATGCATAGCGTATTCGCCTGAAACTTGATAGGCAAACGTAGGAACACCAAAATATTGTTTAACACGATACACCAAATCCAAATAAGGCATACCCGGTTTAACCATGACCATATCAGCCCCCTCCTGTAAATCTAAAGCCACTTCTTGCAAGCCCTCGTTGCTGTTAGCAGGGTCAAGTTGGTAGGTCTTTTTATTACCCCCTTTTAAATTGCCTGCTGATCCAACGGCATCACGAAAAGGTCCATAATAATTTGAGGCATATTTGGCGGAATACGCCATAATTTGGGTATTAACAAAACCTTGTTGTTCTAAGGCTTGACGAATACGTCCAATTCTGCCGTCCATCATATCACTTGGAGCCACAATATCAGCCCCCGCTTCGGCGTGGGAAAGTGCTTGTTTAACTAAAACCTCACAGGTAATATCATTAAGCACATAGCCTTGTTCATCAATAATGCCGTCTTGCCCGTGTAAAGTAAAAGGATCAAGGGCGACATCAGTTATCACACCAAGTTGCGGATAATGGGCTTTTAATGCCTTTACTGCTCGTTGTGCCAAGCCGTTAGGATTATAAGCCTCTTCTGCGTTGAGGGATTTTTTCTGTTGTGGTACAACAGGAAATAAGGCGATAGCAGGTACGCCATATTTCACTAATAAGGCGGCTTCCACTAATAATTGATCAATGGTTAATCGCTCAATATTCGGCATTGAGGGGATTGGCTCTCGTTGATTTTCGCCCTCAATAACAAAAACAGGATAAATTAAGTCATCAACGCTTAATTTATGCTCAGCCATTAAACGGCGACTAAAGTCTTGTTTACGCATACGGCGTAAACGGCGAGCAGGAAAGCCCGTAAAAATTTGTGTTGTCATATTGTTATCCGAAGTTAATTAAAATCAAGATTTTTTCTTGCTATATTGTCGCCACGCAGGCAACCCTACAGCGATAATTGTTGCACCAATGACTAAAATAACACCTAGACTTGTTAGCCAAGATAAGCTTTCGCCTAACCAAATCATCGCAATAAACACGCCAAAAACCGGCTCTAAAGCAATAATAATGCCAGCGTGGTTGGCGGAAATTTTTTGAATACTTTTATTCCAGCAATGAATAGCTAACCAACCACAAGCCCAAGCAAGGTATAAAATCGCTAAAATTCCCTCTGAGTTTGGGGTAATTTGCCAATTTTGAGTAAGTACTAAAGTAAAAGGTAAGCATAATAAAGGGGCAAGCCCTAATAATACGCTACTATATACCTTGGGTTCAATCTCTTGTAACAAACTTTTGCCAAGGTATAAACAAAAAACAAAGGCAATAGCGGCAGCGATAATTAATAATACGCCAAATAAAGCACTATTCCCCGCGTTACTGTGTGTGGAAATCACGATCAATAAAATGCCAATAAATACCACCGCACTCATTAACCAATCTAGCCAAGTTCCCTTTTGTTTAAAAAATAAAAAACCAATTAACACCGTAATCAGCGGTTCTGCCCCCACAATGGTAGCAGCCACAGAGGCAGAGGTATATTGCAAGCCAATAAATTGTAATAAAAAGGAAATAGGGAAATTTAATAAGGCTAACCACCACACTTTTTTGCGTAAGTGCGGTGGGATTTGCTGATAAGATTTAAAAAAAACAGGGGCAACTAATAATCCTGCTAACAGAAAACGAAACTGAGTAACCAACACAGGATCAGCCATAGTATAGGCAATTTTTCCTGCGGTAAAAGAGCTTCCCCAAATAAACACCGCCAATAAGGCATAAAACATCAATTATTCCTTATCTTGCTGTTCATCATTTTGTTCAGCCTCTTCCTTTGGACGATAAAAACGTGCAAAAATAACCCCTACTTCAAACAATAGGCACATAGGAATGGCTAATAAGGTTTGTGAAAATACATCGGGTGGGGTAAGTAACATACCAATGACAAAAGCGGCAACAATAATATAAGGACGTTTTTGTCTAAGGTCTTCTGGGGTGGTGATCCCTGACCAACAAAGCAAAATAATCGCCACAGGCACTTCAAAGCAAACCCCAAAAGCTAAAAATAAAGTCAGCACAAAATCAAGGTAACTACTAATATCGGTGGCAATCGCTACCCCCTCTGGAGCAGTTTTGGTTAAAAAGGCAAAGACCAGAGGAAAGACCACATAATAAGCAAAAGCCACACCTACATAAAACAATAGCGTACTAGAAAAAAGCAACGGATAAATCAGGCGTTTTTCGTGTTGATACAGTGCGGGAGCAATAAATGCCCAAATTTGATACAAAATATAAGGCACTGAAACAAACACTGAAGCAATTAAGGTTAATTTAATGGGGGTAAAAAAAGGCGTAACAATACTAGTAGCAATCATACTTGCCCCATTAGGTAACTGATCCACTAAAGGCGCAGAAATGAGATGATAAATATCATTAGCAAAATACACTAACGCCAGAAATACCAATAAAATACAAGCAATACAACGCAAAATGCGGTTACGTAATTCAATTAAATGGGAAATCAGCGGTTGGGATTCTTCAACGGTCATACAGGCTCTCAGTTATTATCCAGCCGAAGAAAATCAAAGATTATGTTTTTTGCTGTTATCTATGGGTTTAGCTGGCACTAACTCTCCCTCCTCAGGGTGATATTGGTCAATATATTTTGCCAATAATTCGTCTTGCTCGGCCAGTTCCGCTTGATCATCTTCTGCTAATTGGGGTTGATTATTTAAAAGTGCGGTGTCTTTTTCTGTTGTTTTTTGTGCAGAATTGACATTATCTGCGTCTGCGTTTTGCTCTGAATGATTTACCTCAGCCAAATCTTTATCTATGGCACGCTGTACCTTATCAATCTCAGCTTGAATAGAAGAGGTAGCAACCTTACCTTGGCTATCTAACTCTGCTTTCATTTTTTGTGCAGATTGTTTTAATTCTTCTACGGTTTTGCTTAATTCTGGCGATAAGGATTTGAGGTTCAATTCTTCAGCTTTTTTGATACTGTCTTTTAATTCCTGTAATTTTAGTTCTTGTGATAATTCATTTTGCACATTGCTGGCTAAATTACGCAGGGTTCTTACCCACCCCATTACCGTACGAATGGCAATAGGCATACGTTGTGGGCCTAATACAATTAGCCCCACAATCATCACTAATACTAATTCAGAAAAACCAATATCAAACACAATTACGCCTGTTCTTTTTCTTTTTTAGCTTCGCTTTTCACTTGAGTTGTATCATTCTCAATAGATTTAAACTCAGCATCTTTTGTCGCAGGCTCGTCCTCTTTGATTGCTTTTTTAAAGCCCTTAATTGACTCGCCTAAATCAGAACCCAAGGTTCTTAATTTTTTTGTACCAAAAAGTAAAACAACGATTGCAACGATAATAAGAAGTTGCCAAATACTAATACCACCCATATTATTTTCCTTATTATTAATTAATGAAACTTGTTAGAGTTTAGCCCTTTTAGCTCGGTTGAACAATAGCTTAACGGAATTATTTTTTCTCTTTGCCATTATCGGCGAAAAAATAAACCATATAGCCATAAGATAGTTGCACTAACTAATGATATGGTAGCTAACCAAGTGGGCAATGTAGCAAATTGCCATAGCGTCGCCACAAAAATCACCATTCCTACCAATAAAAAAGGATATTTTCCTTGCTGTTTTCTTCGTTGTTGCAACTGCTGATTAATTTGGCTTAACTGCTGTTGGATCCCTTTTTGTTGCTGTAAGGCATCAAATAAGGTCATGGGTAAATCCACCGCATGCTCACGCCAATAGGGTAATTGTTCTTGTACTTTATGCCACAACATTTTTACCCCCATTTGTTGAGATAACCAATCTTGCAAGAAAGGCTTAGCGGTTTGCCATAAGTCTAACTGAGGATAAAGCTGTCGCCCTAAGCCCTCAATATACAACAAGGTTTTTTGTAACAACACTAACTGAGGCTGTACCTGCATATTAAAACGACGTGCGGTATTAAAAAGGTTCAGCAAAACTTGCCCAAAGGAAATTTCCGCTAAAGGCTTAGCAAAAATAGGTTCACAGACTTCACGAAACGCCTGTTCAAATTCATCAATATTGGTATCTTCCGGAGTCCAACCTGATTTAACGTGCATTTCCGCTACTCGGCGATAATCTCGGTTAAAAAATGCCACAAAGCATTCCGCTAAATAACGCTTATCATGTTCATTTAAACGCCCTACAATACCACAGTCAATTCCAATATACTGCGGATCTTGCGGGTGTTGCTCACTCACAAAAATATTACCCGGGTGCATATCCGCATGAAAAAAGCTATCACGAAACACTTGAGTAAAAAAGACCTGTACCCCACGTTCCGCCAGCAATTTCATATCCGTACCATTTTGCTCGAGCCGTTGAATATCAGAAACAGGAATACCATAAATGCGTTCCATCACAATCACATTCTTATGGCAAAATTCAGGGTACATTGTAGGAATATATAGCATTGGGCTTTGTTCAAAATTACGCTTAAGTTGAATAGCATTTGCCATTTCGTGACGTAAATCCAACTCTGCTAACAAGGTTTTTTCGTATTCCTGCACCACTTCCACAGGGCGTAAACGATACCCCTCTTTACTTAGCTTAGGCACCCAACTGGCTAATAAATACATCAAACTTAAATCCGCTTGAATAGTAGGTAAAATATGGGGACGTATTACCTTAATGACGACTTCCTGCCCAGCTTGTTCTTGTTCAGCATTAAATTTAGCACAATGCACTTGTGCAATAGAGGCTGAAGCCAAGGCTTGTGGCTCAAAATCCACAAACCAGCGTTCTAATTTGTCGCCTAAGGCTTGTTCAATTTGCTGACGAGCTAATTCGCCAGCAAAAGGTTCAACCTGATCCTGCAATAATGCCAACTCATCAGCAATCTCGGGGGGAAAAAGATCACGACGGGTGGATAGCATTTGCCCTAGCTTAATCCAAACAGGTCCAAGCTGTTGCAACGCCAAACGCAAACGCAGCCCAAAGGATTTATCACTATGTTGATTATGTAACCAAAACAACCCTTTTCTTGCCCAACGCAATATTCTGGTATGGCGATGAGTAGGTAGCACTTCATCAATGCCATAAATAAGAAAGGTTCTAACAATATGGTAAAAACGCTTAATTTGACTGATTTTCATAAAGTAATTTCGCAATACGTTGTTCTAAAAGTGCGGTCTGTTTGGCTAAAATTTTGACTTCTTGATTAAAATCTTGCACCGCTAAGCGGGGGGAAAGTAATTGCCATTCTTCTGTTAAACGTTCGCCCCAATATTGTTGGCTAGTGGTAGTATGCCGTTTTATATGGGTTGTTAAGTGGCGTGCAAAGCTAACGCTACTATATGCTAAGACATCGCCAAGATAAGGGGCTAATAATAAGGCAGGATCTTTTTCCAATTGTTCTAACAAGGTAACAAAGTCTTGTAACACTTGCAAATCGCCGTTGAGAATAATGGATTTATCATTAATATATTGACTTAATTGTGCTTTAGAGGGCGGATTAAATAATAAATGGCGAGCAATCGCCACATCACAATCCGCTTGATCCGCATATTGACCAAGCACATCAATACCTTGAGTGGAAAAACACAAATAAACTTGCAAACCTTGAGATTGCAAACGCATAGCTAACACTTTACCTTGCAATTTGGCTAAATAAGGCTTGGCTTCGGGGCTATGGTGCAATAAATGATTAAAACCATTCTCTATCCCTGCTTGCAATAATTGTGCCAACATAATCAATTCCTAAAACTTATAACCACGATGCAATGCCACAATGCCAGCGGTTAAATTATAATAACTGGTTTGTTCAAAACCTGCTTGCTCCATCATCGTTTGCAATTCCTGCTGAGCGGGGTGCATACGAATTGACTCCGCCAAATAACGATAACTATCGCCATCATTGACCACCACTTCGCCAATTTTCGGCAAGATATTAAAAGAATAAAAATTATAGGCTTGACTTAAAGGAGCAAAAATCGGTTTAGAAAATTCTAACACCAGCAAGCGTCCACCGGGCTTTAGTACACGATACATTGAACGCAAGGCTTTATCTTTATCAGTAACATTACGCAAACCAAAGCTGATCACAATACAATCAAAGCTATTATCTGGAAAAGGAAGCATTTCAGCATTAGCTTGTACATAATCCACATTGCCCACTATACCTAAATTACGCAGTTTTTCTCGCCCCACTTGTAGCATTGAATCATTAATATCCGCCAACACCACTCGCCCTGTTTCGCCCACTAAACGAGAAAACTTCGCCGAAAAATCCCCTGTTCCGCCCGCCAAATCTAAAATATGTTGCCCTTTGCGTACACCACTGCAATCAATGGTAAAACGCTTCCAAAGACGATGAATACCAAAGGATAATAAATCATTCATTAAATCATATTTGCCTGCCACAGAATGGAATACTTGTGCCACCATTTGTTGTTTTTTTTCTTTGGCAACAGTTTGAAAACCAAAATGAGTAGTTTCACTATGTTCATCGGTATTCAACCCATCATTTAGCGGATCAGCATTAGAAAAGTGCGGTTGATTTTCAGCAAATTTTTTCATCATTAAGGGATTATTCAGGATAAAACATTGCCACATTATAGCAAAAAATCTACATAAAACATCATTATAGTCGTCCCTCTTTAAAATAATCCCATTGACTTTGTACCCTCTTAGGCATACCGCTTTCTCTTATTTCAAATAAACAGGGTTATATGACCTATAAAAAAATAACAGTATAATGACGAGCATAAATGATTAAGTAATTTCCATGGAAAATCATCATGAACAAAACAAACAATCTCTGGCTAGCCTTTCTTTCCGCTTGTGCGGGAATAATCTTATTTTGGTTTGGTGTATTATCTTTACACCTTACCTTTGCTGTTTTTAGCTTACTACTCACTTATAGCCTTACTCAATTATTTGCACAACGCCTACAACAATATTTTCCGCAATTATCCCATAGCCACTTAATCGCAGTATGCCTCCTGTTACTGGCGTTAATCAGCACTTTTTACACCATCGGTGATTGGCTAGGCGATAATCAACACAATTATTTTACCCATATTCCCCAACAATTTGCTCAACTTTTTCAACAATTACACACCCGTTTACCCGATAATATCAGCCATTATTTGCCTGATAGCGTACAAGCATTTCATCATTATTTTATTAATTGGCTACAACAACATAGCTTAGTAATTCAACAAATAGGCGGTCATACCCTCAAAGGTATCGGCTACCTTTTTATCGGTATTATTATCGGTGCAATTATGGCAGTACAATATCAGCCCAATCAAAGCCCCAACAAACCTATTAGCCAAGCCTTACATCATTATTTTGCCAACTTAATGTGTTGTTTTAACCATGTTTTTCTTTCACAAATAAAAATATCCGCCATTAACACCGCACTTACTGCACTATATTTAGTCATTTTGTTACCTTTATTTCATCAACATATTCCTTTAAAAACATTACTCATTCTCTTTACGTTTTTAGTGGGATTATTGCCAATCATGGGTAACCTAATTTCAAATTCAGTGATTGTATTACTCAGTTTAACCATTAGTTTACCCTTAGCTGGTGCGTCTTTAATTTGGTTAATCTTTATCCATAAACTTGAATACTTCCTCAATGCTGAAATTATTGGACAAAAAATCCAAGCCAAAGCATGGGAATTATTGTTAGTCATGTTAGTTATGGAAGCATTATTTGGCATCGCAGGACTAGTCGCCGCCCCAATATGCTACGCACAACTTAAATTAACGTTGCAACAGAAAACCTTGATTTAAATTTTACTTCAATATCGTTAATTAAAATAAGGGGATATTCAAAATGAACATAAACAAAGAAAATGCCCTATTACCTTAAATATTGGCTTATTGAGTGTTAATTATTTTATTCTTTCATACCAAGTGCGGTCAGTTTTAGAATAATTTTGTAGCCACAAAAATAAGCTAAAGGGCTTAACTCTCTGCCTTTAACTGTGCAAAATATTGTTGAATTAATTCGCAAATAATCCGCACTTTTTCCGATTGAATACGTTGTAACCGCACCAAATATAACGGATATAAAGGTAATTGCCAATCTGGGCAAAGTTGCACTAAATTGCCTTGTTGTAAATAGCGTTGAACATCTAATTTAGGCTGCATTGATACCCCAAAGCCATTTAAGGTAAGATGACGGCTATTGTATAAACTATTGCATTGTACTCGGTAATTAGGGGTAATACGCTCTTGTTGTTGCTGTTGTTGAAAGGTTAATGACATTTGAGGTTGATGACGAAAATTAATCCAATCTAACTGGGCTAATTCCTTCAAATCCTTTGGTAAGGGGCGATTGGCAAGATAATCAGGGCTAGCACAAACAATCAGTTCAATATCAAATAAATGTTTAGCAATCATATTGTTCTGCAAAGTATGTGTGCCAACTCGCAAGGCAATATCAATCCGTTGTTCCACTAAATCAACCACTTGATCATCAAAATATAAATTCAAATTCATCGCAGGATATTGATCCAAAATTTGTTTAAAGGTTTGAATTAATACACTATCAAGAAATCCTGTTACACAAGCAATATTTAGTTGTCCCATGGGTTTTTGCCGTAATGCCTCAACCGCACTCATTGCATTATCCGCTTGTTGCTGTAATTGAACAATATGTTGATAAAATACTTCGCCCGCCTCGGTAAGCGAAAGTTTTCTTGTTGTACGGTTAAATAATTTAATCGCTAATTGTTGTTCTAATTTTTTAATGGCTTGCGTAACAGCAGGAGACGTCATCATTAGTTGATCAGCGGCTTTAGTCATTGAACCTGTTTCAACCACTTTAATAAAAATCAACATATTTTTAAAATCATACATTGCAAATTACCTATGATTATTAAGTTTTGCTAACTAGTGTATTGAGCTTTTGTATAATGATCAAGCCATAGTTTACCGTTATAATGCCCATCATTAACAAAGCTAAATATAGGAGCAAATATTATGAAAGTATTATTAATTGGCGGAACAGGTTATACAGGTAAAGCTGTTTGTGATGAATTATTACAACGTGGGCATCAAGTCATTTTGGTAACACGTCAGCCACAAAACATTCAAGCAACAGAACAGCTACAAGCCATAAGCCTTTCACTCACTGATGTAAACGAGTTGGCTAAACAGTTTGCTCAAGTTGATGTCGTCGTCAATACCGCTGTGCCTGATCGTGAAAGCCCTGATTTTGTGGAAAAAGTTTGGCAAATGGAGCGTGCATTGGTTGAAGCAGCCAAATTAACTAAAGTGCGTTTATTTTTGCTCGGCGGTGCAGGCAGTTTATATGTTACCCCAACAATTCAATTAGTGGATACCCCAGAATTTCCTGCGGAATTTAAACGTGAGGCAACCTTATTTAAAGAGGTTTTAGCTTGGTTAAAACAGCAACAAGATGTAAATTGGACGATGATTTCGCCAGCGCCTGTTTATTTTAATGGCTCACCATTTACCGAACGTAAGGGACAATATCGTGTAGCAAAAGATGAGGTGCTTATGCTTGACGGACAGCCAACAGGAATAAGTAATTTTGATCTTGCCGTTGCCATTGTTGATGAATTAGAGCAAGCTAAATTTAGCCAACAGCGTTTTACTGCGGGTTATTAAAGTGCGGTAGGTTTTTGGATTATTTTATTTACACAGTTATCGCCCTCTTTGCATAGGGGGTGATTTTTATCGTTAATTGACTATATTTTGCTACACAATCTTAATTTTTATTTCCAAATGCAGAGAATAAACAGTAAAAAATAATTTAAAAAAACACCACACTTTAATTTGGTAACAGAGGATTTTGAGTTTTCAAACAAAATGATGAAGTTGTGTTTTATATTTCAAATGAAAAAGATTTATTATAAATAGAATTTACTGCCTTTCCACTCTCCCCTCAACCAAACGAAAAGTGCGGTGATGTTGTCCTTGCATTTTGGCTAATTGTTCGTTGGTGATTGCACTGATAAAAACTTGTGAATGGCTGGCTTGTAGTCGTTCAGCTAATAATCCTCGCTTATTTTCATCAAGTTCTGAAGCGAAATCATCAATTAAGAAAATACAATGACGATTTTTTTGTCGCATTAAATGTTCGCCCTGTGCCAGACGTAAAGCACACATTAATAACTTTAATTGTCCTCGAGATAACACGTCTTCTACGGGTAAACCATTTGCTCTAAAGCGGAAATCGGCTTTCTGTGGTCCAGACATCGTATAGCCTACAGCTTTATCACGCATAAAATTTTGGGCGAGCAATTGAGCATAATCGGTTTCTTTATCCCAGCCTTGGTAAAAACTGACGCTGATTTCTAATTCTGGGAGGAATAATTGGCAAGTTTGTTCTATTTCAGGGCGTAAGGCTTCGGCATATTCTGTACGCCATTGGCTTACTTGATATGCCAATTTGACAAGTTCATTATCCCAAATTTTTAATTCTTCATAATATTGAACTTGTGCTAATGCGGCATTACGCTGTTTAAGCAGGCGGTGTAAACTTGCCCAAGCACGATGAAATGCTGATTGATGATGAAATAACCCCCAGTCTAAAAAGGCTCGGCGATAACTTGGCCCACCGTTGAGTAAATTTAAACCTTCTGGTGTAATAATTTGCATGGGTAATAAATGAGCAAGATCAGAAACCTTATTACCATCTTCGCCGTTAATTTTGACGATACTATTACCTTGCCTTAATTTTTGTAACCCGACTGACCATTGATGCTGATGCTCTTGTATTTTGCCATGTAGAATAAAGTGCGGTTGATGATAAGAAATTATTCGATTACTGACCGCACTTTTAAATGAACGCCCATGCCCTAAGTAAAAAATCGCTTCAAGTAGGCTAGTTTTGCCACTGCCATTATTACCAACCAAAAAGTTAAAGCCGTGATCTAATTCAAGATCAACGGCTGTGATATTTCTAAAATTCTCAATTAATAAACGAGAAAGTGCCATAAATTATAAACGCATTGGCATAATTACATATTCCGCACTGGCATCTTCGCAATCTTCAATAAGACAACTTGAGGACGAATCCGTTAGACGCATACGGACTTGGTTGCATTTTAACGCATTAAGCACATCTAAAATATAGGTAACATTAAAGCCCACTTCCATTTCTTCGCCAGTATAAGCCACATCAATAATTTCTTCCGCCACTTCTTGTTCTGGGTTAGAGGCGGTAATGGTTAATTGATTTTCGTTTAATTGTAAGCGAACACTACGCACTCGTTCATTGGATAAAATTGCGGCACGAGAGAAAGCCTGTTTTAATAAATCCCAATTAGCTTCAAGAATACGGTTAGCGTTGCGTGGCAATACTCGGCGATAATCAGGGAAACGTCCATCAATTAATTTTGAGGTAAATACAATGTTAGGTAATTGAACACGAATATTATTAGTGCCAATTTGTAACTGAATATTTTGATCGTTATGCTCTAATAAACGCATTAACTCAATCACACCTTTGCGTGGCACAATAACAGAGTGTGCTTGTAATTCTTGTTCTAACGCAATGGTACAAACTGCAAGGCGATGCCCATCAGTGGCAACTGTACGCAACAAGTTCCCTTCCGTTTCAAATTTCATTCCGTTGAGAAAATAACGAGCATCTTGGTTTGCCATTGAAAATTGGGTGGCTTCAATTAAACGGCGTAAGGTACTTTGCGGCAATGAAAACTCCACTTCAGATTGCCAAGCCGCTAGATTAGGGTATTCTTCCGCAGGTAAGGTAGTTAAGGTAAACTTGCTTCGTCCAGAGCGAACAATAGCACGATCTTCCTCAAGTAAAACTTGAATTTCAGACTGTTCGGGAAGACTTTTACAAATATCCAATAATTTTTTGGCAGGGATAGTAATATTTTGGTTTATTGAGCTAGACACAAGTTGTGCTTGGGTGGAAAGCTCTACCTCCAAATCTGTACCAGTGATAACTAAACGTTCCCCTTCCACTTGCAGTAAAACATTGTTAAGCACAGGAATATTCGGTCGCCCACTTAATACGCCACAAACTTGTTGTAACGGTTTTAACAAATTTTCTCTTGAAATGATAAACTGCATAGTTTGTTCCTTATGAGGATAATGTTCGGATCAAATTAGAAAAATCTTCTTGTACACTGGTATCATCTTTGCGTCTTTGTGCCACCGTTTTGCAGGCGTGCAATACAGTTGTATGATCACGATCACCAAAGGCTTTACCAATTTCAGGCAAACTGCGGTTGGTTAATTCTTTCGCCAATGCCATCGCCATTTGACGAGGGTGAGCAATGGATTTTGTTCGCACCTTACCTTTTAAATCTGACACTTTAATACGATAATATTCTGCTACCACTTTTTGAATATTCTCAATGGTAACAAGGCGATCTTGCACTGCAATCATATCCTTTAAAGATTCTCGGGCAAAATCAATATCAATTTTTTTACCAGTAAAATCTGCGGTAGCACTAATTCTATTTAATGCTCCCTCTAATTCTCGCACATTAGCACGCAATTTTTGTCCAATAAAAAAAGCGACTTCTTGTGGTAAATCAATGTTTTTCTCTTCCGCTTTTTTTAACAAAATAGCGACTCGTGTTTCTAGCTCTGGCGGATCAATGGGAATACTTAAGCCCCACCCAAAACGAGATTTTAACCGTTCTTCAATTTTTTCTATCTCTTTAGGAAAACGATCGGAAGCAAGGATAATTTGTTTCCCCCCTTCAAATAAGGTATTAAAAGTATGGAAAAACTCCTCTTGTGTACCTTTTTTCTCTGCAAAAAATTGAATATCGTCAATAAGTAAGACATCTAATGAACGATAAAAGCGTTTAAATTTTTCAATGGTTTCATTACGCAAGGCTTTGACCATTTCTTGCACAAAGCGTTCAGAATGAATATAAACCACTCTGGCTTGCTGATTATTGGCTAGAATGCCGTTACCTATGGCATGAAGTAAATGAGTTTTGCCTAATCCCGTACCACCATATAAAAATAATGGATTTGCCGTAGGTTCACCCGGATTATCGGCTACTTTTTGTGCTACCGCACGTGCTAATTGGTTAGATTTCCCCTCAACAAAGTTTTCAAAAACGTGCTTAGGATTAAGATTAGAACGAAAAACAGTATTTTTTTCTACCTCAATATCATTGACAGAACTCGGCTCAGACTGTGCTTTGGTTTCCATTTCTGCCATATTAGGTTCTGCGGATTTAACAGGCTTAATTCCCTCTTGCAAGCGCACATTAAATTCAGCATTTTGGCTAAGAAATTGGATAATTTCAGTAATTTTCGCCAAATAATGGTTCTGCACCCAATCACGCACAAAACGATTAGAGGCATAGAGGATTAAAGTATTACCGCTCACATCCGCCTGTAAAGGACGCAACCATGTACTAAAATCTGTAGAAGAAACCTGATCTTGTAATTGGGAAAGGCAATCTTGCCATAAAGCAGACACTATCTAGCTCCGTTATCTTTCTATTATTCTCTTTTTGATTCACAGCCATTCATTCTACAATAAAGACAATAAAAGATCTTTAGCCAAATAACAAAAAAACTAAAAAAGGTTACTTGAGCTTTTATGATAAATCCGTATAATTCAGCCGTTATTATTAACAACATATAGGCGAAAAAATAAACGAAAACGCAGTGTTTTTACTTTATTCGCTTGTATTTTTACTATTCTGATTTGACGAACTTAGGAATTAAGATTAAAATTCCGTTCTTCATTTTATTATTGTAACCCTTATTTTTACAACAAATTGAATTAAGTGAGTAGAACATTATGAAACGTACATTTCAACCATCAGTATTAAAACGTAGCCGTACTCACGGTTTTCGTGCACGTATGGCAACTAAAAACGGCCGTCAGGTATTAGCTCGCCGTCGTGCTAAAGGTCGTAAGCGTTTAAGTGCATAATCTTAATCCGCATAACCTGTGATTAAGTTTAATTTTTCTAGGGAGTTACGTTTAGTAACTCCTGTTCAATTTAAATCTGTTTTCCAAGAACCGCTCAAAGCGAGTTCACCTGAAATTACCATTCTTGCTCGCCCTAATCAACTTGAAATACCTCGACTAGGTCTAACCGTAGCAAAAAAATATGTCAAAAAAGCCCATGATCGTAATCGTATTAAACGAATTTGTCGTGAAAGTTTTCGTTTAAAGCAACATCAACTCCCTCGTTGTGATTTCGTTATTATTGGCAAAAAAGGCATTGGTAATCTGGATAACCAGAGTTTAAACCAATTATTAGACAAGTTATGGCGAAGACACATTCGTTTGGCACAAAAATCTTTATCTCGCTAATTCGGGTATATCAACTCACGATAAGTCCTCTACTTGGACCACGTTGTCGTTTTACCCCAACTTGTTCTCAATATGGTATTGAAGCATTAAAAAGCTATGGTGTAGTAAAAGGTGGTTGGCTTACGCTCAAGCGTGTATTAAAATGTCATCCTTTAAGTGCTGGTGGATATGATCCCGTTCCACCTCGTCAATCTATAACAAATAAAGAGAAACAATAATGGATTCAACAAGACGCAGTTTATTAGTTATCGCTCTCCTGTTTGTATCTTTTTTGGTGTATCAGCAATGGCAAATGGATTACCATTCGCCAAAACCTGCCGCCACAGAACAACAAACAACAGCATTTTCTGACACCCCTGTCTCAAGCAGTTCAACCTCAATGGTGGATAACCAAGCAACAGGGCGAATTATTACCTTAGAAAACGATGTATTTCGTTTAAAAATAGACACCTTAGGTGGCGATGTAGTGGAATCTGAATTATTAAAATATGATGAAACCCTAGATTCCAACCAACCTTTTGTGTTGTTACAAGATGATCCTGCTCATATTTATGTCGCTCAAAGTGGTCTCATTGGTAAAGATGGGATTGATAGCAATGCAGGACGTGCGAATTATCAAGTTGAGGGCGATTACTTTAAACTTGCCGAGGGCGAACAGCAACTAGTTGTGCCATTAACCTTAGAAAAAGATGGGGTAACCTATCGTAAAACCTTTATTTTGAAACCACAGGCTTACGATGTCGCCGTTAATTTTGAGATTGAAAATAACAGTGCCAACACCATTGAAGTTCAACCGTATGGACAACTAAAACATAAATTGGTAGATAGTTCGGGCAATATTGCAATGCCCACTTATACAGGCGGTGCATATTCTTCTGCCGATACCAATTATAAAAAATACAGTTTTGAAGATATGGAAAAAGCCAATTTATCCATTGACACCAAAGCGGGCTGGGTTGCGGTATTACAACATTATTTCGTTTCTGCTTGGATCCCAAATCAAGATGCAGAAAATCAACTTTATAGCCGTACCGCCAATGGATTAGGCTTTATTGGTTATCGTGGGCCTGTTACGGTTGTTCCAGCAGGACAAAGCCAAGTAATTAGCAGTAAATTATGGACTGGGCCTAAATTGCAAAATGATATGGAAAAAGTAGCGAACAACCTAGATTTAACCGTAGATTATGGTTGGGCTTGGTTTATTTCTAAACCTTTATTTATGTTGCTTGAGCTTATTCAAAGTATCGTGAAAAACTGGGGTTTAGCAATTATTGGCGTTACTTTAGTGGTTAAAGCTATTCTTTATCCATTGACTAAAGCACAATATACCTCAATGGCAAAAATGCGTATGTTGCAACCAAAATTGCAGGAAATGCGTGAGCGTTTTGGCGATGATCGTCAACGTATGAGCCAAGAAATGATGAAACTTTACAAAGAGGAAAAAGTCAATCCATTAGGTGGCTGCTTACCAATTCTATTGCAAATGCCGATTTTCATTGCCTTATATTGGATGTTTATGGAAGCGGTGGAATTACGCCACGCCCCATTCTTTGGCTGGATTCAAGATTTATCTGCCCCAGATCCTTATTATATTTTACCGATCTTAATGGGTGGCTCAATGTTCCTGTTGCAAAAATTATCGCCAACGCCTATGGCTGATCCTATGCAACAACGGATTATGAATTTTATGCCATTAGTGTTTACCGTATTCTTCCTTTGGTTCCCATCAGGGTTGGTTTTATACTGGTTAGCTTCTAACTTGATTACCATTGCCCAACAGCAATTAATTTATCGAGGATTAGAGAAAAAAGGCTTACATTCAAGAGCGAAAAAATAATATAGAAAAGCGTCCTCTGACGCTTTTTTATTTATAGTGGAACGGCGATAAAATAAAGTCAAAACGCACCGCACTTTTGTCGTGCAGACGTTAACAAAGTGCGGTCTATTTTAGGAAAATTTTATGCAACAAAAAGAAACCATTGTGGCACAAGCCACGCCCATTGGACGTGGGGGCATTGGCATATTAAGGGTATCAGGTCCACAAGCAAGCAATGTGGCACAAGCAGTTTTAGGTAAATGCCCTAAACCTAGAATGGCAGATTATTTGCCCTTTAAAGATGCCGATGGCACAATCCTTGACCAAGGTATTGCCCTTTATTTTAAAGCCCCTCATTCCTTTACTGGCGAAGATATATTGGAATTACAAGGGCATGGCGGACAAGTGGTCTTGGATTTATTATTAAAGCGGATTTTACAACTTGAAAATGTGCGTTTAGCTCGTCCTGGTGAATTTTCTGAGCAAGCCTTTTTAAATGATAAATTAGATCTTGCCCAAGCCGAGGCGATTGCTGATTTAATTGATGCCAGCTCAGAACAGGCTGCACGTTCTGCGTTAAAATCTCTACAAGGGGAATTTTCAAATAAAATCAATCAACTGGTTGAACAATTAATTTATTTACGCACCTATGTAGAGGCGGCAATTGATTTTCCAGATGAAGACATTGATTTTCTTGCTGACGGCAAAATTGAGGGGCATTTACAACAAATTATGCAACAACTTGAGCAAGTCCAACTGCAAGCTAAGCAAGGTTCAATATTGCGTGAAGGTATGAAAGTGGTTATTGCTGGACGTCCTAATGCAGGAAAATCCAGTTTATTAAATGCCTTAGCTGGGCGTGAAGCAGCGATTGTTACCGATATTGCTGGTACTACTCGTGATATTTTGCGTGAACATATCCATATTGACGGTATGCCTTTGCATATTATTGACACCGCAGGTTTGCGTGAGGCAACTGATGAAGTAGAAAAAATTGGGATTAACCGAGCTTGGCAGGAAATTAAACAAGCTGATGCGATTTTATTAATGTTAGACAGCACAGAACCAGATAATCAAGATATAGAAAAAGTGCGGTCAGAATTTTTACAAAAATTACCTGCCCATATTCCTGTTACCCTTATTCGTAACAAGGTTGATCTCACAGGCGAGCAAGAGGGAATAAGCCAACAACAGGATTATACCCTAATCCGTTTATCCGCCAAAACACAGCATGGTGTAGGCTTATTGCGTGAACATTTAAAACAAACAATGGGCTATCAATCTAGCACTGAGGGTGGTTTTTTAGCTCGCCGCCGCCATTTACAAGCATTAAACCAAGCGGCTCAACATCTCGCTCAAGGACATATTCAACTCACTGAATACTTAGCTGGCGAGCTATTAGCCGAAGAATTGCGTCTTGCCCAACAACAACTTAGTGAAATTACAGGACAATTTACCTCAGATGACCTATTGACCCATATTTTTAGTTCATTCTGTATCGGTAAATAATCCTAGATAATCAAAAAATAAACCCATTTATCAATTATAGTCGTCTTATATTAAAATAGGACGACTATAAAAATGTTACAAAATCCCCAACTCGTCCCATAATTGATCTATACGCTTTACGACTTCTGGATCTTTTTTGATCGGTGTTCCCCATTCTCTTTGGGTTTCACCCTGCCATTTATTGGTGGCATCTATGCCCATTTTTGAGCCTAATCCAGCAATAGGGGAAGCAAAGTCAAGATAATCTATGGGGGTATTCTCTACGAGCGTCAGATCACGAGCAGGATCGCAACGTGTGGTGATTGCCCAAATAACATCTTTCCAATCTCGTGCGTTAATATCATCATCACAAACAATCACAAACTTGGTGTACATAAACTGACGTAAAAACGACCAAACCCCCATCATCACACGTTTCGCATGACCAGCATATTGTTTTTTCATGGTTACTACCGCCAAACGATAAGAACAGCCCTCTGGCGGTAGGTAGAAATCTACAATTTCAGGGAATTGCTTTTGTAAAATTGGAATAAAGACTTCATTTAATGCTTCGCCCAATACCGCAGGTTCATCAGGCGGACGCCCTGTGTAAGTGGAATGATAAATGGGATTTTGTCGCATGGTTATATGGGTTACAGTAAAAACAGGAAAATATTCTTGTTCATTGTAATAACCGGTATGATCGCCATAAGGACCTTCTAAGGCTTGTTCCTTGGGATCAATATAGCCCTCAAGCACAATTTCCGCACTGGCAGGCACTTGTAAATCATTACTCACTGACTTCACGACTTCAGTTTTATTGCCTCGTAACAATCCAGCAAAAGCATATTCTGACAAACTATCAGGAATAGGGGTTACCGCACTTAGGATCGTTGCGGGATCTGCCCCTAATGCCACTGAAACAGGAAAAGGCTGATTAGGGTTGGCTTGTTGCCATTCTTGAAAATCTAATGCCCCACCACGATGAGAAAGCCAACGCATAATTAATTTATTTTTGCCAATAAGTTGTTGACGATAAATCCCCAAATTTTGCCGAGATTTATGTGGACCTTTTGTAATGGTTAATCCCCATGTAATTAAAGGAGCGATATCATCTTTCCAACATTGCATAATAGGCAGTTGATAAAGATCTACCTGCTCATCTTGCCAAATAATCTGTTGGCAATCCGCCTTATTAAGTACCTTAGTTGGCATATTTAACACTTGTTTCCACTGTGGTAACTGCCCCATAAGCTGTTTAAGTCCCTTTGGCGGTTCAGGCTCTTTCAGAAATGCCAATAATTTTCCCACTTCTCGCAAAGCCTGTGTATCCTGTTGCCCCATACCCAAGGCAACACGTTTTGCCGTACCAAATAAATTGCATAAGACAGGCATAGCAAACCCTTTTGGCTTTTCAAATAACAAAGCAGGACCGCCAGCTCGTAAAGTGCGGTCTGCAATTTCCGTCATTTCTAAATAGGGATCAATTTCCTGTGAAATACGTTTTAATTCGCCTTGTTGTTCCAATAAGGCAATAAAATCACGCAAATTTTTATATTTCATTGTTGTCATCATATATTGTTATTATAGATAATTTATAGTCGCCTCATTTTATATAGTCATTCCACTTTAAAATGATACAGCGTTGGTACGCCTCGCCGTACTACTTGTACTGTCTTCGGCGTACCGCCTTGTCTCATTTTAAATTGAAACGACTATAGTCATTTCGCTTTAAAATAAGACAAAGCGGAAACCGAGTGGGACGATTATAAGAATGAGTATAGCTATAAAAAAAGCTATACTTCGGTTGAAATATAGCTTTTATCCTTAAAATAATCCGTTAGATAAAGACTTGATTGGTTGCCATATAACCACTTGGCACTGTTACCTTATCTTCAAAAGTAACATATTCCCAAGCCTGTTGATTATCTAATAAGGCACGCAATAATTTATTATTTAAACCATGTCCTGATTTATAGGCTTTAAATGAACCAATAATATTATGCCCACACATAAATAAATCGCCAATAGCATCAAGCATTTTATGACGTACGAGTTCATCTTGGAAACGTAAGCCTTCTTCGTTTAAGATACGATAATCATCTAATACAATGGCATTATCCAAGCTACCACCTAGTGCCAAGCCTTGTGATTGTAAATATTCAATATCTTTCATAAAACCAAAGGTTCTTGCTCGGCTAATTTGCTGAACAAATGCTTGCACCGAGAAATCCATTGCATAATGGCGAACATTTTGGCTTATGGCTGGGTGATTAAAATCAATGGTAAAATCTAAATGGAAACCATTGTAAGGGGCAAATTCTGCCCATTTATCGCCATCTTCTACACGAATTTTTTGTTTTACACGAATAAATTTCTTAGCAGCATTTTGTTCTTCAATGCCTGCATCAAGCAATAAATAAATAAATGGGCTTGCACTACCGTCCATAATTGGAATTTCAGGGGCATCAACTTCAATAATAATATTATCAATGCCTAAGCCAGCCAAAGCCGCATTTAAATGCTCAACCGTAGAAATACGTACACCATCATCATTAACTAAGCAAGTACAAAGCATGGTATCACGAATAGATTTTGCATCTGCTGGGAAAGAAACAGGCGGATTTAAATCCGTACGGCGATAAATTACCCCTGTATTTGCCACTGCTGGACGCAATGTTAAAGTAACTTTATTGCCACTATGTAAACCTACACCTGTTACTTTTACACTTTGTTTTAAGGTTCTTTGTTTAATCATATTCTATCCTTATTATGCCAAGTGCATAAGGTATTAATCCCCATTTTTGCGTAAGAACGCCGCTACATTTAACAGGCGGTCATCTTCTGCTTTTAATTTACGCATTGCTGGCGGAATATCAAATTCATTTTTTGGTTCAGGACTACGGTAACCATATTGCGGATTATTACTCGGCGGATTATTCCCTTGTTGCTGATTATTCTCAAAACCATGGGAAATTGTAGGCTGAGTTGGTACAGCAGCAGAACCCTGCACTTTAGGTTTTTGTACCATAGTCAGCTCTGTTGAATTTGCCAATCCAATCCCTGTAGCAACAATGGTAACCCGAATTTCATTTTCTAATTCAGGCATTAAACTGGTACCAATAATCACTGTTGCATCTTCTGAAGCAAAAGCACTTACTGTATTACCTACAGCATAAAACTCTTCCAAAGATAAATCTAGACCACCAGAAATATTGACTAAAACACCTTTAGCGCCTGATAAATCCATATCCTCTAATAACGGACTAGCCACTGCTTCTTGTGCGGCTTGCTCTGCTCGACCACTTCCTACGTCGCCTTTACCAATACCTGTACCCATCATAGCATGTCCCATTTCAGACATAACCGTTCTTACGTCCGCAAAGTCCACATTAATTAAGCCGGGTGAGGTAATCATATCAGAAATACCACGCACCGAATTTTTTAAAATATCATTTGCTGCCGAGAAAGCATCAACTAAAGAAATGTTTTTACCAAGTACTTTTAATAATTTTTCATTTGGGATAACAATTAATGAGTCAACATGTTTAGAGAGTTCTTGAATACCTAATTCAGCGAAATGTTTACGAGGCTTAGCCTCAAAAGAAAAAGGTTTAGTTACCACTGCAACGGTTAAAATCCCCATTTCTTTGGCAATTTGAGCTACCACAGGTGCAGCACCTGTCCCTGTACCACCGCCCATACCAGCAGCAATAAACACCATATCTGCCCCTTCTAACATAGAGCGAATAGCATCTTGATCGTCTTCGGCAGCTTTACGTCCTACATTAGGATTAGCTCCAGCACCTAAACCCTTAGTAGTAGCTTCACCAATTTGAATAGTATTAGGTACTTTACTTTTACGTAAGGCCTGAGCATCAGTATTTACCACGAAGAAACTAATACTAGCATGCTGATCTGGCTCCAATCCACTTAAAGACTGAATACCATTTATCATTTGAAGCATTTCTTCATGATTTCTCATACTTTCAACCATATGGTTTAAGGCATTACCGCCCCCACCACCAACGCCGACCACTTTAATGACGGCACCTTCTTGGAACGATTCGTACTCTACTGGCTCAAACATTTTCTACTCTCCCTGCTGTTAGATAGGCTAACACTCTAATAAAACTCAAATTACTACTATTGTAGATGAAAAATAAGAATTTTCAAAACTCAGACTTCACTTTATTGATAATTTTTTTCAAAATATCAAAGGTTTTTCGCCCAAAACTCTCTTCCTCAGCGTTTGGTTTTCTTGGTTGTTCATCATTATTATGGCTATAATGCAATAGACCTAATACTGTTGCATATTGTGGTTTATTCACATAATCCGTCAAGCCTGCTAAATTTAATGGGCTGCCAATTCGCACTTGTGAGCCAAAAATGTCGGCTGCACATTGGGCGGCATCTTCTATTTGGGCACCGCCCCCTGTCAGTACGATACCTGCGATTAACTCTGACGGCATTTTGAGTTCATCTAACTCATAACGTAACTTACTCAGCTCCGCTTTTACCATAGAAAACAATTCCATATAACGGGCAGAAGTAATTTCAGATAAACTTTCTTTGGTTAAAATACGAGGCGGTCTTCCCCCTACACCAGCCACTTCAATTTTCTTTTCTGGCTGTAAGGTTGGTGGGGTAATGGCACTACCGTAATTTACCTTGATTTCTTCTGCTTTGGCTCTTGAGGTTGCCACCATATAAGCCACATCATCAGTAACCCGATTTCCTGCATAAGGAATGACCTTACTAAAGCGTAATGCACCATTGGTATAAACCATAATATCCATAGTACCACCGCCCATATCAATCAAGCATACGCCTAACTCTTTTTCATCTTCAGTTAAGACAGAATAACTGGAGGCAAGCCCAGAAAAAACCACTTCATCAACTTTTAATTTACAACGCTCTACCGCTTTTTTCAGGTTTTTCAACCAATCTTGATGACAAGCAATAAGATGAGCTTGTGCGGTTAAACGTACCCCTTGCAAACCCAACGGATTTTTCACATTGAGCTGACGATCTACCGCAAATTCCTGTGGAATAACGTGCAATACTGACAAGCCCTCTGCCATTTTAACCGAGCTTGCCGTGTACATTGCGGTATCAATTTCCTCTTGAGTAACTTCGCCATCAACAATAGGGGCTAAACCACTTTCATTAATACTTTGAATATGCTCGCCTGTAATGGCAAGGGTAACGCTCATAATTTGGCAATCTGCTACGGATTCCGCTGATTCAATGGCACGTTGAATAGAACTCACTACCGCCTCTAAGTCAGTAATACCGCCTTTATCAATACCACGAGCAGGGCAACTGCCTACGCCTAATACATTTACTACGCCATCAGGCAACACCTCGCCAACCACAGCAACCACCTTAGAAGTACCTACTTCTAAGCCAACCACAATTTTAGATTCCACAATTTTTGCCATATTTATACTTCTTTATCTTGCTTATCTTAATATTGTTATCGTCGTTCCACTTTAAAATAATACGGTGTTGGTACGCCTCGCCTCATTTTAAATTGAAACGACTATAAATTATTCAACCTCATTGCTTGCTTGATCAGCAAAACCTACCGCAGCCCCCACTTTATAACGCAAATCCACATAAGCTAATTTTTTATGTTCAGGGACTTCAATTTGCGGATAAATGGTAACAAATCGTTCAATTTTGTCATTCCAATCACCACGTCCTAATTTTAATACCACATCATTATCCAAGGTAATTTGCCACGAACCTCGTTCATCTACCCCTACCGCTTTTAATTTTAGATTTCGTGCGGTTAAATGACGATAAATTTTTTGCCAAGCCTCAAGTACCATTTCCGTTTGAAAATCCGCCCCTGATAACTGAGGTAAATTGGGATTTTTCAATTTATCAAAGGGTAAACTAAAAACTTCCCCCTGTGGCGAAACAAGTTGCGTATCGTTCCAAATTGCCGCTGGTTGATATTCCAGCACCCAAATGCTCAAACGGTTTGGCCAAATTTTCCTCACAATTGCCCCTTTAACCCAAGGCAAAGATTCAATTTGTTGGCGTAAGGTCTCCACATCTTGCCCAAAAAAACCTTTTAATTCGCCCAGCTGTAAAAGACTATCACGCACATCGGTATAATTGGTAAATTGTGGATTACCTAATAAAGCAAACTGGCTAATGGGTTCTTTATCTAATTTTTCCAACCAACTATGCCAATTTGTATAAACAAAATAGCCAATAATAACGCATAATAGCACAAATAACGGCTTAATTAGCACAAAAAGTCGGTGCGGTTGTTCGCCATATCTTACATTTTGTGGGGTTTTGCGTTTTAGCACATTCATTAAACACTCAGCTCCAAAATTTTTTCCACTAGCTGTTCAAAGCTATATCCTACGGTTTTGGCTGACTTTGGAAACAAGCTATGACTGGTCATTCCCGGTGTGGTGTTCACTTCCACCAAACGAAAATTGCCCTGTGCATCACTCATCACATCAATACGACTCCAACCTCGGCAACCTACAATATCATAGGCACGTTTTACCAAGGTGCGAATCTCTTGCTCACGTTCCTCGGTTAAGCCAGCTGGGCAAAAATACTGGGTATTATCCGACACATATTTTGCCTCATAATCATAAAACTCGCCCTCTGGCACAATTTTAACCGCTGGCAAAACTTCGCCATCAAGTACAGGCACAGAAAATTCTTCACCTGCTAACCATTCTTCAATCAAAATGGTATCATCAAATTGCAAAGCGTATGCCACTGCCCCTTGTAATTCCTCAAGGGTTTTTACTTTGGTTAAGCCTACGCTTGATCCCTCTTGTGAGGGTTTTACCATTAAAGGCAAGCCTAATTTTTTGACCACAGCCTCACTATCAAGTTCAGCAAACTGCGATTTATGCACAATCACCATATCCGCAATAGGTAAATCAAAGGCTTTCCATAACATTTTGGTTCGCATTTTATCCATCGTTAATGCCGAGGTCATTACGCCACAACCTGTGTAAGGGATAGCTAATTGCTCAAGCAAGCCTTGCAAAGAACCGTCTTCGCCACCTCGTCCATGCAAAATATTAAAGACCCGTTCAATGCCTTGTTCTTTTAATTTTTCCACAGCAAAATCTTTGGTATCAATCCCTTGTACATTGTATCCCTGCTGACGTAACGCCGTTAATACCGCCTGTCCTGAGGCTAAGGAAACTTCACGCTCCGCTGAATTTCCACCGTATAATACGGCAATTTTTTGTTGTTTTAATGCTTTCATGCTTTTCTCTTAATAACCACAAATAATAAAAAACTTTTTGATTTTTGACCGCACTTTTTATCGTTGTTTTCATTTAAAATAAGGCAATGTGTACAATGCACTTATTTTAAAGTGGAACGACTATAAGGGTTATTGCGTCCATAACTTGACTAAATTGCGTGATAAGCTACTCACATTTCCCGCCCCTTGTGCTAAAATTAAATCGCCCTCTTGTATCACTTGATCGATCACCTCCGCTAATTGCTGATGATCGGTAACTAAAATAGGATCAACCTTACCTAAATTGCGAATAGAACGGCATAAGGAACGGCTATCCGCCCCAGCAATAGGGCTTTCGCCTGCCGCATAAACATCAAGCATTAATAATACATCAACTTGCGATAACACTTGCACAAAATCATCAAATAAATCCCTTGTGCGTGAATAGCGATGCGGTTGAAAAATCATCACAATGCGTTTATGTTGCCAACCTTGGCGTGCTGCTTGAATGGTAACATTCACTTCCGTTGGGTGATGCCCATAGTCGTCCACTAACATTACTTTGCCGTTAGGGCGCATAAACTGTCCAAGTTGATCAAAGCGTCTGCCAGCCCCTTGGAAGTCTGCAAGTGCGGTTAAAATTGCTGACGTTTCAATGCCTTCCTCTTTGGCAACCGCTAATGCGGCGGTGGCATTTAACGCATTATGCTTACCCGGTACATTTAACAAGACTTCTATGCGTTCTTGTTGTGGGGTAACTACAGTATAATGCCCTTGAAAGCCTGTTTGTTGATAATTTTCAATACGATAATCTGCCTCAGCATTAAAACCATAGGTAATTACCTGTCTGCCCACTTGCTGTTCTAACTCCACTAACACAGGATCATCGGCACATAGCACCGCCAAGCCATAAAAGGGCAAATTATGCAAAAAATTCACATAGGTGCGTTTCATTTCTTCAAAATCGCCGTGGTAGGTATCCATATGATCTGGCTCAATATTGGTTACCACCGAAACCATAGGTTGCAAATGTAAGAACGAGGCATCACTTTCGTCCGCTTCGGCAATTAAATAACGGCTTGCTCCTAAATGTGCGTTAGTGCCAGCAGATTTAACCAACCCACCATTCACAAAGGTGGGATCTAAGCCTGCTTGAGCATAAATCATCGCCACCATTGCGGTGGTGGTGGTTTTACCATGGGTACCTGCAATGGCGATACCATGGCGAAAACGCATAATCTCTGCTAACATTTGAGCTCGCTGTATCACAGGAATACGCTTTTCCTTTGCGGTAATCACTTCAATATTATCCGCTTTAATGGCACTGGATACCACCACCACGCTGGCGTTATCCACATTTTGTCCTTGATGCCCAAAGAAAATTTTTGCACCTAAAGCCATAAGACGCTGGGTTACCGCACTTTCCGCAATATCTGAACCTGTAACCTGATACCCCTCGTTTAATAACACTTCGGCAATACCGCCCATACCTGCGCCACCAATGCCGACAAAATGGATTTGCTTAACTCGCCGCATTTCAGGGATCATACAGCGAATACGTTGTTGTAATTCTTGTTTTGTTGTCATCTTATTTCTCTATTTCTTTTATTTGCAATTTTGTTTAATCACTTCCGCAACACGACTAGTAGCTTGTGGTTTTGCTTGTTGTTTCGCTTGTATTGCCATAGCTAATAATTGTTGCCGATCAAACTGTTGCAGTAATTGAATTAAACATTCTGGAGTTAAATCCTGTTGCTCTATAATTTTCGCCGCACCAGCATCGGCTAAATAGGTGGCATTATAATATTGTTGTCGATCCTTATGCTGAAAAGGCACAAAAATGGCAGGCACGCCCACCGCCGCAATTTCGCTTACCGTTAATGCCCCGGCACGACAAATCACAATATCCGCCCAAGCATAGGCCTCGCCAATATCGTCAATAAATTCCGTTAAGGTAACTTGAGCGTCAGCAGGATATAAAGCACGCACCTGATCAACATTGCCCTTGCCTACTTGATGACGAATGTTTAACTTATCGCCAAGCTGTTTCGCTACTTCAGGTAAGGTTAAATTTAATACTCTCGCACCTTGACTGCCCCCTACCACAAATACACGCAACGCTCCGCTTCGCTCAGCAAAACGCTGTTCGGGGCTGGCAATGTCAAATAAGGCTTGACGCACAGGGTTACCCACCACTTCCGCTTGTGGAAATGCGGTAGGAAAGGCTTGCAATACCTTGCGGGCAATTTTAGCTAATAATTTATTGGTAATCCCTGCTACTGCATTTTGCTCGTGTAGGATAATGGGAACACCACATAATTTTGCTGCTACACCGCCCGGACCTGAAACATAGCCCCCCATACCCAAAACTGCATTAGGACGATAATCCTTGATAATTTTTACCGCTTGCCAAATGGCACGCAATAGCATAAAAGGAGCGATTAACAAAGGTTTAAGCCCACGATCTCGTAAGCCTTCTACTTGAATAAAACGAATAGGAATACCATATTTAGGCACCAAACTCGCTTCCATACGATCAGGTGTGCCTAACCAGCAAATATCCCAACCCTGTTGTTGTAATTGTTGGGCAACGGCAATGGCAGGGAATACGTGTCCCCCTGTGCCGCCTGCCATAATTAATAATCTTTTTTGTCCTGTCATTCTAATCATCTCTTAAATAAGCATGCCCACCACGCAATAAGCGATTTTCGTGGTCAATGCGTAATAAAATGGTAACCGCTATTGCCATAATAATTAAACTGGATCCACCATAGCTGACTAAAGGGAAGGTTAATCCTTTAGTGGGTAACAAACCTAATGCCATACCTAAATTCACAAAGCCTTGAAAGAAAATCCAAAAGCTAATACCAAAGGCAAAAAAACCATTAAAGCGTTGCTCAAGTTGTAAGGACTCTCGTCCAATTTTCATAGCACGAAACACTAACGCCCCAAGCAACAACACCATAATCACAATGCCTAATAAGCCAAATTCTTCGCCCATTACTGCCATCACAAAGTCGGTATGAGCTTCAGGCAAATATTCTAATTTTTGGATTGAATTGCCCAAGCCTTCGCCCCAAAATTCGCCACGTCCAAATGCCATTAAGGAATTGGATAATTGGAAACCTGCACCATAGGGATCTTTAAAAGGCTCCATAAAAGCTGTAACCCGTTTTAAACGGTAAGCAGAGGATAATACCAATACAATAAATAAAAATACCGCCACGCCAAACAAAGCAATAAACTGCCAAATTTTTGCCCCAACAATAAAGAGCAAACCAAAGGTAATGACCACCAAAACCACCGCACTACCTAAATCGGGCTGTTGCAATAATAATGCCCCCAATAATGCCACCACTAAAAAGGGTTTAAAGGCACTTAATTGTTTGCTGCGTACTTCATCATATTTACGCACAAAGTAACTAGATAAATAGCAAGTTAAAGCTAACTTAGCAAATTCCGCAGGTTGGAAATTAAATACCACTAAGGGAATCCAACGTCTTGCCCCATTCACTTCTCGCCCAATACCTGGGATCATCACTAATACTAATAAAGCAAATGCCACAAAAAAGAGAATAACATGACTTTGTTCCCAACGTTTCATAGGGATTTGCAAAAAGAAATAGCTGATAAAGCCTGCTAGCACAATATACAAGGCATCACGTTTAGCAAAATAAAAAGGGTCATCAAACAAGCGTGTGCCTACTGGGATTGAGGCGGAAGTAACCATCACAAAACCAATTAATAACAGGATAATAAATAACCATAATAAAGTGCGATCATATAACGCCCCTGTTGGAGTGATTTGTGTCCAACGTAAATAATCCTGTTTCAAATTGTGCCAAAATTGCATACTCAACCCCATTATTTCTGATTATTACCGTAATCTTTGGCAAGTTGAGTAAATACTTCGCCACGTTGCTCAAAATTGGCAAATTGATCCAAACTGGCACAAGCTGGCGATAATAAGACCATATCCCCTGCCACTAATTTGTCCGCCAAGGCGGCAATAGCTTGTGGCATATTGTCAAATAAAGCACTTTGTGGCGACAGGCTCGCCAGTTGTTCGCCATCACGCCCAAAGCAATAACAATGGATATGTGGCTGATTTAATAAGGGTTTTAGCTCAGAAAAATCTGCTCCTTTGCCATCGCCACCAAGCAATAGATAAAGGTTGCCCGCCACTTGAAGTCCATTTAATGCCGCCACTGTGCTACCCACATTGGTGGCTTTTGAATCGTTGATCCAACGCACACCGTTGGCATAATGTGCTAATTGAAAACGATGAGGTAAGCCAGTAAATTGTTGAAGTGCGGTTAAAATTGCTTGAGAATGTATTCCTGCACCTTGTGCCAAAGCAATGGCGGCAAGGATATTGAGGTAATTATGTTGTCCAGTGAGTTTTACTTGTTCCGCTGATAACCAAACCTGATCCCCTTGCATAAATTGCACAGGCTGATGAGCGGTTAAATGATAATCCGCATTTTCTATGCCAAAACTGACCGCACTTTTTGCACTGTTCGCTGGCGGATAGGTTAAGGGATCTTGTTGATTAAATACCGCTGTTTGGCAATGTTGATAAATGCGTAATTTGGCTTGAGCATAATCTGTCATATTGTCGTAACGATCCATATGATCTTCACTGACATTCAATACCGTAGCACTCACAGCTTGTAAACTTGAGGTAGTTTCTAACTGAAAACTAGAGAGTTCCAGCACATAAATATCGCAATCTTGTTTTAGCAAGGATAAAGCTGGAATACCAATATTACCGCCCATTCCCACCTTTAAGCCAGCTGATTTTGCCATTTCTGCCACTAAGGTGGTTACCGTACTTTTGCCATTGGAGCCTGTAATGGCAATAATCGGCTTTTGTGCTTCTCGGCAAAATAATTCAATATCGCCCACTACTTCCACGCCCGCTTGAAGTGCGGTCTGAATTTCCGCTGTTTTTAGCGATAATCCCGGGCTAATCACAATCAAATCCGCTTGCAATAACCATTGCTGATTTAAGCCGCCTGTATGCAATGGAATCTGGGGATCAAGTTGTTCCGCCCCTGCTGGGTTAGCCCTTGTATCCATTACCCTTAGGTTAGCTTGTTTTGCCAGCAAAAACTCCACAACGGATAAGCCTGTTTTGCCTAAGCCGATAATGGCGATATTTTTATTTTGATAGTTCATTATTTCTATGTTCTCTACTTGATTATTTGTTTTTGACTCGCCCAATATTGGATTAACGAATTTTTAAGGTAACCAAGCCAATTAGCACTAACATTAAGGAAATAATCCAAAAACGCACGATTACACGAGGTTCAGGCCAACCTTTCTTTTCATAATGATGATGAATCGGTGCCATCAGGAAAATGCGTTGTTTGTTGCGAAGTTTATAAGAACCTACTTGCAAAATAACTGACAAGGCCTCCATAACAAATACACCGCCCATAATCACTAATAATAATTCTTGGCGTACCAGTACCGCTACCACGCCTAATGCACCGCCTAGGGAAAGTGAACCTACATCGCCCATAAACACTTGAGCGGGATAAGTATTAAACCATAAAAAGCCTAATCCAGCCCCTACAATCGCGGTACAAAATACCGCCAATTCTGAGCTAAATTTAATGTAAGGAATATGCAAATATTCGGCGAAATTCACATTACCTGTTGCCCAAGCAATCAGGGCAAACGCCCCTGCCACCAATACCGTTGGCATAATGGCTAGTCCGTCCAAACCATCGGTTAAATTGACTGCATTACTCGTTCCCACAATCACAAAATAGGACAGAACAATATAGAATAAGCCTAGCTGTGGCATTATTTCTTTGAAAAAGGGAACAACCAACCTTGTGGCATCGCTATCTTTGCCGAGGGCATACATAATAAACACCGCCACCAAAGCAATGGCAGATAACCAAAAATATTTCCAACGGGCAATTAGGCCATCGGTATTTTTGCGTACCACTTTGTAATAATCGTCCACAAAGCCCACAATACCATAGCCAAATAAAATAAATAAACTTAACCAAATATAAGGATTGGTTAAATTTGCCCACAATAACACACTGATACCAATGGCGATTAAAATCATAATTCCACCCATTGTTGGCGTGCCTTTTTTGCTTAAATGGCTTTCTGGACCTTCCGCTCGGATCACTTGCCCAAATTTTAATAGCTGTAAACGGCGAATGGTTTTAGGTCCAATCCATAAACAAATTAATAAGGCGGTTAATAAGGCAAGGATTGCTCGCACCGTAATATATGAAATCACATTAAAAAAGCTATGATATTGAACTAAATAGTCCGCAAGCCACACTAACATACAAATTCACCTTCTAATTGTTGGATCAGCTCTTCCATTTTCATACGGCGAGAGCCTTTCGCTAATACTACTACGGGTTGATTTTCGTTTAATTTTTGTTTGATTATTGGGATAAGTTGTGCGATTAACGCCATTTTCTGCTCAAAATGTTGCCCAGCACAGGCTTGGCTAATTACCGCACTTTGTTCGCCAAAGGAAAAGACTAAATCAAGTTTGGCTTGAGCGGCAAAATCGGCTACCTGTTGATGACAAGCTAAACTGCTTTCGCCCAATTCTGCCATATCGCCCACCAATAAAATGCGATAAGCAGGGTAGGCTTGCAACACCTTAATAGCGGATTGTAATGAATCCACATTGGCATTATAACTATCATCAAGCAACAATAAATTGGCACAAGGTTGGAGCGGATATAATCGCCCTTTAACCCCTTTGACCTGCTCTAATCCTTGCTTAACATCATCTAAGCTCGCCCCCACATTCATCGCCAAAGCTGCTGCCGCAAGGGCATTGCTGATATTATGCTCACCCAAATAAGGCAAATTAATGGCAATATTGCCCTGTGGGGTGCAAAGGGTAAATTGTGAACCATTGGCTTGTAACTTTATATCTTGGCAAAAATAATCCGCCGCCGAATTTTTTTGCGAAAATGACCGCACTTGGCGGTTTTGTATTTCACTTTGCCACTGCGGTAAATAATGGCAATCAAGGTTAATAATCGCAATGCCCTCATTGGATAAACCACGATAAATTTCGCCTTTGGCAGCGGCAACGCCCGCAAGGCTACCAAAACCCTCTAAATGAGCGGCGGCAACATTATTAACTAACGCCACATCTGGACGCACCAACTCCGCCGTATAAGCAATTTCGCCCAAATGATTTGCCCCTAATTCCAACACTGCAAATTGGTGTTGTTTGGTTAAACGCAATAATGTCAAAGGCACGCCAATATCGTTATTAAAATTCCCTTGGGTAAATAACACTGCCTCAGCATTTTTCGCTGTTTGGCTTAGGATACTGGCGGTCATCTCTTTAACCGTTGTTTTGCCTGAAGAGCCTGTGATAGCGACAGTTTTAGGATTAATTTTTTGCTTTAACCATTGTGCTAATTTGCCCAAAGCAAGGCGAGTATCCGCCACCACAATTTGCGTGGCATTTAGGCTAGCTTGATATTGTTCTACCACCAAAGCAACCGCTCCTTGTTGTAAGGCTTGTGGCAAATACTGATGCGCATCAAAATTATCGCCTTTTAACGCAAAAAACACCGCGTCCTGACAAGGCTTACGGCTATCGGTGCTAATTTGATGAAAACTGACAGGCTCGCCATAATGCTGGGCGGTTAAAATCTCTGCCAGTTGTTGGCTGTCTAATGAAATCATTGTTGTAATAAATCGTTAATTATTGCTTGATCAGAAAAATGGTACTTAGTTTTTCCAATAATCTGATAATCTTCGTGTCCTTTGCCTGCTACTAAAATCACATCATCGGCTTTAGCGTGGCTAATCACATATTGCAAGGCGAGTTCTCGCCCATGTACCACTGTGGCATGAAGCGGATCAGTCAATCCCTGTAAAATATCTCGAATAATACGTTCAGGTTGTTCGGTACGAGGATTGTCGTCAGTAATCACCACTTGATCCGCATAGCGTTCGGCAATATTTCCCATTAAGGGACGTTTGCCTGTATCACGATCGCCACCGCAACCAAATAGGCACCAAAGTTGCCCTTGGCAATGTCGGCGTGCCGCTTGTAAGGCTTTTTGCAAGGCATCAGGAGTATGCGCATAATCCACAATAACCATAGGTTTATGCGGTGCAGTCAATATTTCCATTCGCCCACAAACTGGTTTTAATTGCTGTGCAGTCGCCAGCAATTTTTCCAATGGATAACCTAACGCCAATAAGGTGGCTAAAGCTAATAGCAAATTACTGGCGTTAAATTCCGCCACTAAATTCGCTTGTAATCTCCCTTTGCCCCAAGCACTGTCAAATTCAATGTCAAGGCCTTGTGCGTTAAACTCAAGTGCGGTGGCTTTTACAAATTTTTTTTGTGGGATCACATAATCAGGATCAAGGCTCACTGCCACCGCTTGTGGCAATGCGGTCAGCCATTGTTGCCCCACAGGATCATCGGCATTAATAATTGAGTGCGCAACCGATAACTGTTCAAATAAGCGATATTTTGCGGCGGCATAATTCGGCATGGTTTGATGATAATCCAAATGATCTCGGCTTAAATTAGTAAATACCGCAGCAGCAAAATGCAAGGCTTCTACCCGATATTGCACTAAGCCATGGGACGACACTTCAATGGCGGCAAAATCTGCCCCTTGTTGCACAAATTGTGCCAAATTATGCTGGACTTCAATGGCTGATCCTGTGGTATTTATCGCAGGTGTTACCTGACCTAATAAGCCATTACCAATCGTTCCCATTACCGCACTAGATTGCCCTAATAAAGCCACCCATTGAGCGAGTAATTGGCTGACGGTGGTTTTTCCATTGGTGCCAGTTCCCCCCACTAAACATAACTGTTTAGAGGGTTCGGCATAAAATAAACCTGCCAAAGCGGAAAGTTGCTGGGATAATTGGTAAAACGCCACCACTGGCACATTATCTTGCCAAGTAAGTTGTAAATGCTGTTCCGCACAATCTGCCTCGGCTAACACACAAACTGCCCCTTGAGCAATGCTTTGTGCAATAAATTGCCGTCCGTCTGTTTGATGCCCTTTTAACGCCACAAAAAGACAGCCCGGCTTTACCGCCCGACTGTCTAATACCATATCCGTAATTTCAATGCTTTTAAGCTGATCTGCAATATCAGCTAGCATTGCCATAAGTCTTTGCATTTCTTCTGCCTTTAATCAGCTTAATTATTTTTGCTTTCGTTATCACTTTTACTTGTTTGATTTAAGCGTACCGTACGTTTTGCCACTTGTTCCGAAGAAAGATTATCTGGGGCAATATTATTAGCCCGCAAGGTATAGCCCATAATTCTTGAGAACAAAGGGGCAGAAATTGCACCACCATAATATTTACCCGCTTTAGGATCATCAATCATTACCACTAAGGCATAACGAGGATCGCTGGCTGGGGCAACACCTGCGGTATAAGCCAAATATTTATCCACATAACGCCCATTTTCGGTTTTTTTGGCTGTACCCGTTTTAATCGCCACACGATACCCCTCTACCGCAGCGGCTCGTCCACCGCCGTCAGGGCCTGCCACCGATTCCATCATTTTTACCACATCTCGAGTAATTTTTTCCGAAAACACACGGTTACCAATAATCGGCGGATCAACTTTCGTAATGGATAAAGGGCGAGCGATACCAAAACTGCCTAAAGTAGCATAAGCCCTTGCTAATTGTAATGGCGTAACGGTTAAGCCATAGCCATAAGAAAAAGAGGCACGATCAATATTTGACCAACGCTTACGATTTTTCGGAAATACGCCACTACTCTCGCCCTCTAAACCTAAATTTGTCCGTTCGCCAAAGCCCGCATTATTATAGGTTTCAACTAAAGCTGTAGGTGGCATTTTTAATGCTAGTTTACTTACCCCAATATTACTGGAATTTTTCAGAATGCTTTCTAAATCTTGGCTATTACGCTTGGCTACGTCAGTAATGGTCTTGCCGTCTACCTTAAATGGTGTGGTATCAATAACCGTATTTTTATTGGCTACACCACGTTGAAGTGCGGTCAAAACTACAAAAGGTTTTACCGTTGAACCCGGTTCAAAAGTATCGGTAATGGCACGATTACGGCGAAATTCAGCCTTTGATCCCTCACGATTATTCGGATTATAAGAGGGGGCATTTGCCATTGCCAAAATCTCGCCAGTGCGAATATCCACTAACACCGCTGTACCTGATTCCGCTTTGTTTTCTGCCACCGCTTTTTTTATTTCTCGATAAACCATTGACTGCAACTTTTCATCAATGCTCAATACCACATCATTGGCATCAAATTTTTTCACATTTTCAATGTTTTCAACAATATTACCGTAACGATCTTTACGGTATGTACGAGATCCTTCTTGCCCTATTAGTAACGAATTAAAACTCTTCTCAATCCCCTCAATGCCTTCGCCATCAATATTGGTATAACCAATTAAATGGGCAACCTCCTCAACTCTTGGGTAAAAACGGCGAGGCTCGGTTTCAATTTGAATGCCTTTAATTTTTAATTCTTTAACATATTGTGCTACTGTCGGCGATACTTGGCGTGTAAGATAAATAAAACGTGAATTTGGATTACGCTTAACACGTTGAATCAAGGTTTTATAAGGCACATTAATTGCCTCAGCGAGGGCTTGCCAACGTTCTGTTTCTTCTAATGAATTTTTGGCTAAAGCATCTTTAGGATCAACATAAACTGAATACATTGGCACACTTACTGACAATAAATGTCCATTACGATCAAGAATTGAGCCACGAAAGGCTGGGATTTTTTGGGTACGCAAAGAACGTTTGTCCGCCTCACTCATTAATTGCTCAGCGTCAATCACTTGCACATAAGCGGCTCGGGTAATTAAAGACAATAAACAAACCACAATAAATGCCAATGCCCAACGATAACGCCCTTTCATAAAACTTTTATCATAACTAGGCTTCGCTTTATTGGGTTTTGCACCACTGTTACTGCTCTTTTTAACAGGGCGATTTAATTTAGGTTTCTTTATTGGTGCATTAAATTTAACCATTCTCTACCTATTCAACAATTAAAACTTCTTGATTATGTGTAACAGGTTTCATACCTAATCTGGCAGCAATCGCTTCAATGCGTGTGCTATCTCCTTGTGTGGTTTCCTCTAATTTTAAATTTAAATAATCAGTTTCTAACATTTGGTGAGCCACCACTAACTCGCCTTTTTCCGAAACTAATTGCCTTGTTTTATGGGTAAGCCAAATTGTTGCGATCATTGTCGCTACCAACAAAATTAATAAACACAATGCCAATTTATTAGCCGAAAATAAATCCTCTACCACTAAATGACGTAATGGATAACGTTCTTCACTGTTAAACATTAAGCAAGTTTCTCCGCAACTCTCAATACCGCACTGCGTGAACGAGGATTATATTCAATTTCTTGTTCACTCGGCATAATGGCTTTACCAATTAATTTTAATGATTGATGACGCTGAATCTGATCTTCACGCAAAGGCAAACCCTTTGGCAAAGCCTCGCCTTTACTTTGTTTTCGCATAAAATGCTTTACCATGCGATCTTCTAAAGAATGAAAGCTAATTACCGCTAAACGCCCTTGGGGAGCAAGCACTGACAAGGCTGCGGATAACACCTTTTCTAATTCATCAAGCTCACGATTAATAAAAATCCGAATCGCCTGAAAACTGCGAGTTGCAGGGTGTTTATGCTTATCTTTAAAAGGCACGAGATCAGCAATTAAATTGGCTAATTGCAATGTTCTCGTTAGCCCTTGCTCGCTACTTTGTTTTGCTTGCTGATTATAACTAACGATCCCTTGAGCAATTTTCTTGGCAAAACGCTCTTCACCAAAAGTTTTTAACACCCAAGCTAAATCCGCAACAGAAACCTGTTGTAACCATTCCATTGCTGACATACCTTGCGTGGTATCCATACGCATATCCAAAGGCCCGTCTTTCATAAAGCTAAAACCACGTTCCGCCTCATCTAACTGTGGCGAAGATACACCTAAATCCAACAAAATACCGTCAATCTTTCCAACTAAATTTTGCTGTTCACAAATTTCTCTCAATGCAGAAAAACCACTATGTACAATATTAAATCTCGGATCTTGAATTTTTTGGGCTTCTTCAATGGCTCGCGGATCACGATCAATCGCGATCAAACGACTTCTTTCAGATAAGTGCGATAAAATCAAGCGAGAATGACCGCCACGCCCAAAAGTACCGTCAATATAAACCCCATTTTCTTTCAAAGCCAATGCCTGCACAGCTTGTTCCAATAATACTGTAATATGTTCAGGTTGTACGAAAGACGAGGTATTACTTGCCATAGCTGATAATCTACTTGATAACTCTTTAATTTAAAATGGATAAGATAGGCGGTGTAAACCACCGCTTACCTTTGCTAGTGCCGTTGCCCTTTTATGTTGATTTTTTACTTTTATATTATAAAGACAACGTTTTTAATTCTTCTGATAATGCAAATTCATCGCTCATACCCAATTGCATATCTTTTTCAATTTGAGCTTGCCATTCTGACTCACTCCAAATCTCAAATTTATTTAACTGCCCAACCAGCATAATGCTTTTTTCCAGTTTCACACGCTGACGTAATGGGGCGCTAAGTAAAATACGACCCGCACTATCTAACTCACATTCTGTGGCATGCCCTAACATCACACGTTGTATACTACGCTCGGCAGGATTAAAATTAGATAACGCCAATAATTTATTTTCCACTACTGTCCATTCATTTAAAGGATAAAGCAATAAACAGGGCTGGCGAATATCAAGGGTACAAATCATTTGCCCTTGGTGTTGCTCCAAGATCTCAGGACGATAACGGGTAGGGATCGCGAATCTGCCTTTCCCATCTAAATTAATCGCCGAGGCACCACGGAACATAAGCTAATAACCTTAATATTGGAAATTATTGTCTTCATTTGGCCGTTTTGGGTAAAAATCCCCAAAAAACACCACAAAATCCCACTTTTTACCACTGTTACTAAGTTTATTATTAGTTCAATCCGCTTGCAAGCAATTTATCCGTTTTTATCTAATAAATTTAGGAAAAAGATAGAAGATCCCTATGATAGAATCAGCAAAAGCAAAACTAAATATGATGTAGAATAATGAAAAGAATTAGGCAAAAACTCTCTCAATTTACTCCAGTGAAACTGGAAAAATTCCTCTAGAAAAAATTTATTAGCTGTCATTAAGCCAGCTTAACGCTTATAAAAAGAACAACAAAACAAGCCCTTTCAAGCCTACCGAGAGATTTATTAACAGTTGAAATGGTTGGTGTCGGAGGGAATAATAAGTGCGGTCAGAAATAAATAATTTTTTGACCGCACTTTTACCAATAAATAATATTAATCAAAAAGCACTATCGGCGACAAACACTTGAACCATATTTGCTACCACCGGGTAAACATTCACAGGCTTCGCCATCTCGATCCCGATCTAGATAATATGCGCCATAACGCTTCATATAAGCTTGGGCTTCCGCTTGTGTGGCAAAATCTGCACAACGTGCCTTGCGTGCTTCGCTAATAGGGGCAATAAGTAATAACCCTAATAAAATAACTGCTTTTTTATACATTTTTATTCCTTATACTGATTTAAAGATTATCAATTATTTAACTTTCTATAATTATCACAACCTAATTGGTTGCCATTATCACAAGCCTTACCAAACCACTCTTTAGCTTGGGATAGGTTTTGCCTAACCCCTTGTCCATAGTAATACATTCCCCCTAGATTATGTTGTGCTGCAGCATTACCTTGCGCCGCTGCTTTGCGATACCATTGCACTGCTTGAAAATAATCCTGCTTTATCCCTTGTCCTAATCTATACATATCCCCTAAATTAAATTGTGCGGTAGCATGACCTTGTTCCGCTGCTTTACGATACCATTGTATCGCTTGAAAATAATCTTGTTTTACCCCTTGCTCATTAGCATACATAACCCCTAAATTATATTGGGCTTCAGCCATTCCTTGCCTCGCTGCTTTGCGAAACCATTGAACCGCTTGAGTATAATCTAGTTTTACCCCTTGTCCTTGATAATACATCCTCCCTAAATTATTTTGGGCTTCAGCCAAACCTTGTTCTGCTGATTTTTGATACCATTGTACGGCTTGAGCGTAATCCTGTTTTAGAGCCAGACTTTCATACATACCACCTAAATTATTTTGAGCTTTAGCATCACCTTGCTCCGCTGCTTTACGATACCATTGCACTGCTTGAATATAATCCTGTTTTACGCCCTGTCCTTTTTCATACATAACCCCTAAATTAAATTGTGCTTTAGCATCACCTTGCTCTGCAGCTTTACGAAACCATTTCACAGATTGAATATAATCCTGCTTTACCCCTTGCCCACGATAATACATAATCCCTAAATTATATTGAGCTGAAGCATAACCCTGATCTGCTATTTTACGATACCATTGTACCGCTTGAGCATAATCCTGTTTTACTCCTTGTCCATCATCATACATAACCCCTAATTCAAATTGTGCATTAACATCCCCTTGCTCCGCTCGTTGTTGTAATTGTTTAATATCATTTGCCTGAACAGATAGACTGGTTAGGCTTAAAGCGATAACGAGGATAAAAGCTATAAAAGAAAAGGGTTTACCCCATAACTTATACATATGAAAACCTCCAAAAAATCTCAATAAATTATCTTGTTTGTCAATTCGCTATCTCAGCCGACAAAACCTCCCTATTCAAAAAAAAAACGATTTGTGTCAAGTAAAAAATAAAGAATTTTTACGGAAATTTGGATAAAAATTGATTAAAAAATAATGAGGGAAATATGTATAAACAAGGGTAAGGGGAAAACAAGATGGTTTTTAAGCCAGAAAATGGTAAAAAAACTGTGATAATGAAAATCAAAATAGCACTGATAACTTTAAAAAAATTAAAGTATAACCGTTCCTTTTTAAAATAGTACAGCGTTGGCACGCCTTGCCGTATATGTGTACTTTTCGGCGTGCTACCTTGTCTTATTTCAAATTGAAACGATTATAAACACAAAAAAATCGCAAAACCCACCGCACTTTGGCTTAAATACTTCCCATATTTTATGTTAAAAATCAAAAATATCCTGATCTCGTAATAAATGTTGATTGCCCTTGCGTCTTAAAAAGCCACAACGATCATAATATTCCATTAGTTGTACGGTTAATTTACGTCCAAAACCTAGCTGATCGCGTAGTTGATTAACGCTGATACCGCCTTGTTCGGCAATAATTTGCTTAATTAAACGGGCATAGGCGTAAATGCTTTCGGTAAGAAAAAAACGATCTTTGACGACGGCGGTGAGGTAGCCTAGTTTGCCTGCTTTGTACATAAAATTACGCGCCAATGTTTCTTCCACACTCAAGGTATTCGCTACTTCTCGCACCCATAGGGCTTGCCCTTGTTGTTGCTCAAAAAGTGCAAAAACTTGTTGCCAAAAATCACGTTCTTCCGTTGTAAACTGTAATTTATGTTCTGGGGTATGCAGCCAGCCTCGAGTTTGTTGAATTTGCCCTTGTTGTTGCATTTGCTCAATAAAATGGTATATCAATTTTTCGGGCTGAGCTAAACAAGCAATCCGATATAAACGGGCTTTGCCTAGCCCGATTTGATCGGGGTGTTGTTGATGATAATGCTGTAGGGCGTTAAGCAAATTGGCTTTTTGTTGTTGCATAAAATGTTGGTTAAAACACCAATCTTGAAAATGTATATCGCCATTTTGTTGCAAAATTTGTGTTAATTGCTGGGCTGTTAATTGTTCAAGCCAGCAAAGTTGTTGAAAGGTGCGAGCTTGAGATTGTAAATAGAGGCTTATGCGTTCTGCACAATGGCGAGCTTGAATTAAAAATTTTAAATAATTTAACCGCACTTCTTGCCGTTTGTAACGTTTAGGCGAATTAATTTCCACCACTTTTGCCCCTGCTATTACGCTTTTAGCGTCCCCACTGCGTAAAATGAGTTTATCGCCATAGGCTAAAAATTGTGGATTATCTAAGATTAGCTCGGCTAATCCTTGTTGCTGTGGGGCAAGCTGTTTGCTGGTTAATAACGTTAGTCGCCCTGTGGTTCTTGTTGCAGCGTGATAAATATGCACCGCTTGGTTTTCGCTTAAATTCACTTGGCTATTGAGCCAAATTGTAATTCGTTCAGTGGGTGGTGGGGCTGGTTGGCAAAATAACCAATCCCCACGTTGAATGGAATTGTGGGCTAAATCAATATTGATATTTAACGCTAAACGTTGTCCTGCTAATCCTTGTTGGCTTGGTTGATTTTGGGCGTGAATGTTTTTTATTCTTACTTTTTGCCCCGTAGAAAGATAAAGTTCGTCATTTATTGTGACTTTTCCTGCAAAGGCTGTGCCTGTTACCACTGTTCCTGCACCTTTTAGGCTAAACACGCGATCAATCGCATAACGGAAAGGTTTATCAATTTGCCCTTGATAGGAAAGATGTTGTAAATAATCTCGTAGCTGTTCGATACCTTGTCCAGTGCGAGCTGAGGTAACAAAAATGGGGCTTTGGGCTAATGCAGGGTAGCGTTGTTGTAGTTGGTGTTTTAATTGTGTGATTTGTTTGTCATCGGCACGATCAGCTTTGCTAATGACTACAATAATTTGCTCAATTTGCAATAAGGTTAAAATGGTTAGATGTTCTTGCGTTTGTGGTTGAATGCCTTCATCACTTGCTACCACTAACATGGCATAATCAATTCCGCCTAGTCCTGCTAACATATTGGCTAGAAATTTTTCGTGTCCAGGTACGTCAATAAAGCCAAGGACTTTATCCCCCACAGGTAAATAAGCATAGCCTAAATCTATGGTCATACCGCGTTTTTTTTCTTCGGGCAAATGTGCCGTATGCGTTCCTGTTAATGCTTGTAATAATGCTGTTTTACCATGATCCACATGACCTGAAGTAACAATAATCATTGTTGTTCCTTATCATTTATACTATCGTTTCAATTTAAAATAAGACAGGGCATACCAACGTTGTATTATTTTAAAGTGGGACGATTATAATTTTTCAACTGTTTTCAATAACTCTTGTAAATCTGCCACACTACGCAAATCCAGCCAAATTTTATCCTGTTCTAAACGCCCAATTATTGGCTCAGGCAAGGCTTTAAAACGTGCCATTAAATGTGTTAAATGTTGTCCTTGAATGGTTACCGCAACGGAAGGAATGCGTGCCATTGGCTGTGAACCACTGCCGATTTGTGCGGAACTTGGCTTGATTTGTAATGAATAATCAGAATTTAATTTATTTTCTAACCGCACTTTTAATTGTTCCGCCTGAGCCGTTAATTCAGAAACAGAAAGCGTTAGCTTAGTTAAAATAGGCAATTTTTCTAGTAGTTTTTCTGGTTGTAAATAAAGCCGCAAAGTTGCCTCTAAGCCTGCAAGAATCACTTTATCACAACGTAAAACCCGTTTAAGTGGGTGCGTTTGTAGTCGCTCAATCAAGGCTTTTTTACCAACAATGATACCCGCTTGTACCCCACCTAATAATTTATCGCCAGAAAAACTCACTAAATCAACCCCTTGTGCAATTTTTTCTTGTACTGTCGGCTCATAAGGTAAACCATATTGGCGTAAATCAATCAATGCACCACTGCCTAAATCACTGATAACAGGAAGAGCATATTGCTGGGCTAACGCTACGAGTTGCTGTTCGGCAACTGCGGCAGTAAAGCCACAAATTTGATAATTGCTACTATGTACTTTCATCAACAAAGCGGTATCTTCATTAATGGCATTAGCATAGTCGCTTAAATGGGTGCGGTTGGTTGTGCCTACTTCTCGCAAATAGCAACCTGCTTGTTGCATAATATCAGGGATACGAAATGCCCCACCAATTTCAATCAGCTCACCACGCGAAATGACCACCTGTTTATCTTTCGCTAACCCAGCCAGCATCAACAACACCGCAGCCGCATTATTATTTACAACACAAGCCGCTTCCGCCCCTGTCAGTTGACAAAGTAACTCACTAATATAATTATCACGATGACTACGCTGACCTGCTTGCAAATCATATTCCAATGCCACATTATTACGCATCGCATTTAGCCCAGCTTGCTGAGCGGTTTCCGCCCATAAGGCACGCCCCAAATTGGTATGCAATACTGTGCCAGTAAGATTATGCACCACTTGGATTTTGACCTGCTGACTATCTCGCAACTGAACCGCTACTTGCTGTAAAAAATGTTGTTCATCTACACAAAAGTGCGGTAGTTTTTGCAAAAATTTTATCTGTTGTCGGGCTTGTTGCAACAGCTCTCGGCAAACTCGCACCATAGCACTATGCCCAAATTGTTCATTAAGTTGCTGCCCTTGCGTTGTTTTTAATAACTTATCCACTGAGGGTAACTGTTGAAACAATTTCTCCATAATTATCCTTTTTTCTTTGTTTAAAACGCAATAAACACAATATTAATCACAACAACAAACTTATAACCATTAGAAAACGATGAATTATAACTTATTACCAATAATACAACGAGATTTTATTGCAAGTTACTGCTTTTTCAGTTAAAGTTCACAGCGTTTCTCAAAAAGGAAGGTCGTCGTATCCGGTGATACGGCAGGACTTCAAATCCTGTTAAGGCTGCCAGCAGTCTTGGGTGGGTTCAACTCCCATGACCTTCCGCCATAGGGGTTAAGCCAATATATTAAAAATCGCTGTAATGGACAAAATGGTTGCTGATGTCGATTATACTATTTTTGAGCACCACCAAAAAGTTGAAATCATTTCATCAATGACAGAACTCTATATGCCACAGGGCTAAACCCTTTTAATTTACCTTGAATAAGCTGATTATTGTAATACTTAATGTATTCATGCAATGGTGTTGTAAGTTGTTCAACGCTCTTAAAAACCTTGTCAAAATAACATTCCATTTTAACTGCCCGAAAAAACTTCCCATTTCACTATATATCAAGGCAATTTCCTTTTCCTTGACATATTCTGGTGAATCCTCTTTGCTTGCAATAACCGTTGATAGCCTATTACCTGATATTGCTAGCCTTGGTAGGATTGCAGTATCGGTTTGTTCTCGTCAAGTTTGGTAATAGCTTGCTTCTTTTCTTTACACGAAAGATAAGGTAAATTGATAATGACGAAAACTCTTAGCTAAGTTGAATAAATGACAGTAAAAAAACAAAAACGCACCGCACTTTTTGTCAGTGGTTATATTGTATTTTACTCTCAAGGCAAATAGTGTGCTTATATTCAAAAACGAGGAAGTCTTATGCTATATGGTTTTGTTTTTAATTAACAAGAATTCTCCTTTAATTTACTAAAAAGCACAATCAGCTAAAAATTTACTGGATTTAGACCGCACTTTATGGTATAAAATCGTCCGTCATTTTGCGTTGTGCAAATGGCGTTTTTTTATTCAATTTCAAAAACACACACATATCTTGTTCATTAAATTGGGGTGCCAAATGGTTCAATTTAATTTGATATGTGGAGGCTAAACCCAATTAAAAAGGAAAAAATTATTATGGCACAAGTTTCTATGCGCGATATGCTACAGGCTGGCGTTCACTTCGGTCACCAAACCCGTTATTGGAATCCAAAAATGAAACCGTTTATTTTTGGTGCTCGTAATGGTGTTCATATCATTAACTTGGAAAAAACTCTTCCATTATTTAACGATGCGTTAGCTGAATTATCTCGTATTGCTCATAACAACGGTAAAATTTTATTTGTTGGTACTAAACGTGCAGCCACTGATGCAGTAAAAGAAGCGGCATTAGACTGTCAACAATATTATGTTAATCATCGTTGGTTAGGTGGTATGTTGACTAACTGGAAAACCGTTCGTCAATCTATCAAACGTTTAAAAGATCTTGAAACTCAATCTCAAGACGGAACTTTTGACAAGTTAACCAAAAAAGAAGCATTAATGCGTACTCGTGAAATGGAAAAATTAGAGCTAAGTCTTGGCGGTATCAAAAATATGGCGGGCTTACCTGATGCGTTATTTGTTATTGCAGCAGATCACGAGCATATTGCGGTTAAAGAAGCGAATAATCTTGGTATTCCAGTATTTGCGGTAGTAGATACTAACACTGATCCAGATGGTGTTGATTATATTATTCCGGGTAACGATGATGCAACTCGTGCAATTCAACTTTATTTAAGTGCAGCAGCAGCGGCAGTTAAAGAAGGTAAAGGCGTTGAAGAAGTTGTTACTGAAGAAGTTGCAGTAGAAATTATTACCGAAGAATAATTTGGTAACAAGGCGATTGCCCTTAATAAATGAATAGGTAAGCAGGGGCATGAATACCCTGCTTTTTTGTCATAAAGAATAAATTATATTGAACAGAGGACATTAAAATGGCAGAAATTACTGCATCATTAGTAAAAGAACTCCGTGAACGTACTGGCGCTGGTATGATGGAGTGTAAAAAAGCATTAGTTGAAGCAAACGGCGATATTGAATTAGCCATTGATAATATGCGTAAATCTGGTCAAGCTAAAGCGGCTAAAAAAGCAGGTCGTGTTGCGGCAGAAGGTGTTATCCTTGCGCGTATTGGTTCAGGTTTTGGTGCATTAGTTGAAATGAACTGTGAAACTGACTTCGTTGCAAAAGATGCTGGTTTCTTAGAATTAGCCAATGCGGTTGCTGACTATGCTTTAGCCAATAAAGGCGTAACCATTGAAGCCTTACAAGCACAATTTGAAGAACAACGTGCTGCATTAGTGGCTAAAATCGGTGAAAATATGACGATTCGTCGTGTACAGTTCTTAGAAGGCGATGTGTTAGTATCTTACTTACATGGTGCGAAAATCGGTGTATTGGTCGCGGGTAAAGGTTCTGAAGAAGAATTAAGAAAAGTGGCAATGCATGTTGCGGCTAGCCGTCCTGAATTTGTACGTCCAGAAGATGTACCTGCGGATGTGGTGGCGAAAGAGCGTGAAATTCAAGTTGATATTGCGATGCAATCAGGTAAGCCACGTGAAATCGCAGAGAAAATGGTAGAAGGTCGTATGAAGAAATTTACTGGTGAAGTTTCTTTAACTGGTCAACCATTTGTGATGGATCCGTCAAAATCTGTTGGTGAATTCTTAAAAGAGGTTGGTGCTGAAGTAACTAACTTTGTTCGCTTTGAAGTTGGCGAAGGTATTGAAAAAGTGGAAACTGATTTTGCTGCAGAAGTTGCTGCAATGCAAAAAATCTAATGAGAAATATTGGTAGAATTGACCGCACTTATTAGTGCGGTTTTTTGTTTATTGATTTGGTTGTATGCTTGTGCAAAATAACAGCGTATAATTTAGCCAATTTAATCATAGGATAGTTGAGGGCAATTTAACGCTAAGTCATCGTTAATTTCTCCGTTGGCTATTTATTATCGTAAAAGGGAATAATAATGGAACAACAACAGTATTCTGTTAAAACCTCGAGTAAACGCAAAAAAATCTTAACTTATTTCTTTATTATTTTATTGCTTGTTGGTATAGGTGTAGCCATTTATTGGTTCTTGGTTTTGCGTAATCATCAAGAAACTGATGATGCCTATGCTTCAGGCAATCAAGTAATGGTTTCAGCTCAAGTGAGTGGTAACATTACGCAAATTAATGTGGATGATATGGATTTTGTGCATCAGGGCGATGTATTGATTTTATTAGATGATACAGATGCAAAATTAGCTTTTGCACAAAGTAAAGATGCTTTAGCCAGTGCTGTACGTTCAATTAAGCAGCTAGAATATACGGTACAACAATTACAAGCAACGGTCGCTGCTAATCAAGTTACCTTAGCTCGAGCGGAGGGGGATTTGGCGCGCCGTCAGCAATTAAGTAAATCAGGTTCTATTGATCAAGAATCTTTACAACATGCAAAAGATGCAGTTGCTTTAGCTGATGCACAATTACAGGTGGCGAAAAGTCAATTATTGGCAAATCAGGCTTTATTGGGCAATACGCCATTAATTCAGCAACCTAGTGTAAAAAATGCTATTGATAATGTTAAACAGGCTTGGCTTAATTTACAGCGTACTCAAATTAAAAGCCCATTAAGCGGTTATGTGGCAAGACGTACTGCTCAAGTTGGAGCGAGAGCTACGGTTGGTAGCCCATTATTGGCGGTGATTGCCACTGATGATATGTGGGTAGATGCGAACTTTAAAGAAACGCAGTTAGTGAATATGCGTATTGGGCAGCCAGCCACTTTAGTATTTGATTTGTATGGTGATAAGGTTGAATTTGAGGGAAAAGTAGAAGGAATTGAGCTAGGTACAGGTAGTGCATTTTCTTTATTACCTGCTCAAAATGCTACAGGAAATTGGATTAAAGTTATTCAGCGTGTTCCTGTGCGTATTCGTTTAAATAAAGATCAACTTGCACAGTATCCATTGCGTATTGGCTTATCAGCCACTGTAAATGTAAATACCGCCGATACCTCTGGCGAGGTGTTATTGAGTAATAAACGCCTTACACCTATTTACCGTACTAATGTGCTTGATTATGATCTTGCTCCTGTAAATCAACTCATTGAACAAATTATTTCTGAAAATAGTAAATAGGCAGATTAATGCAACAAACAACGCAATATGAACCCATAAAAGGTGGGGCGTTAGTGCTAATGACCTTAGCTTTAGCACTCGCCACTTTTATGCAAGTATTAGACTCAACCATTGCCAATGTTGCTATTCCAACTATTGCGGGTGATCTTGGGGCATCTTCTAGCCAAGGTACTTGGGTAATCACTTCTTTTGGGGTAGCCAATGCGATCGCTATTCCTATTACAGGCTGGTTAGCGAAACGCTTTGGTGAAGTCCGTTTATTTCTATTGGCAACCAGTTTATTTGTACTTGCTTCTTGGCTATGTGGCATTTCTCATAGCCTAGAAATGCTTATTTTTTGTCGTGTATTACAAGGGATTGCTGCAGGGCCGATTATTCCATTGTCGCAAAGCCTATTACTTAATAACTATCCCCCACAAAAACGCAGTATGGCTTTAGCATTTTGGTCAATGACAGTGGTTGTTGCCCCGATTTTTGGACCGATTCTTGGCGGTTGGATTAGTGATAATCTACATTGGGGGTGGATTTTCTTTATTAATGTGCCTATTGGGATTAGCGTGGTGCTAATTAGTTGGAAAATTTTGGCAAAACGTGAAACGCAAACCTCTCAACAACCCATTGATCGTATTGGATTAGTTTTACTGATTTTAGGGGTAGGTTGTTTGCAATTAGTGCTAGATAAAGGACGTGAACAAGATTGGTTTAATTCCAGTGAAATTATGCTGTTATCAGTGATTTCTGCTATTAGCCTAATATTATTAATTATTTGGGAATTAACCGAGAAAAATCCTATTGTAGATATTTCATTGTTTAAACTGCGTAATTTTAGTATTGGTTGTTTAAGCACCAGTTTAGCTTTCTTAGTTTATTTAGGCTCAGTGGTATTAATCCCTTTATTACTACAACAAGTCTATGGTTATACCGCTACTTGGGCGGGTTTAGCCGCTGCACCTGTGGGGCTATTACCTATCTTATTATCGCCATTGATTGGTAAATTTGGCAGTAAAATTGATATGCGAATTTTGGTTAGCTTAAGTTTTATTGTTTATGCCTTAACCTTTTATTGGCGTGCGGAAACTTTTGAGCCCAATATGAGCTTTATGGACGTGGCATTACCACAATTTGTACAAGGATTGGCGGTCGCTTGCTTTTTTATGCCATTAACTACCATTACCTTATCAGGTTTACCGCCAGAAAAAATGGCATCGGCCTCAAGCCTCTTTAATTTTTTACGCACTTTGGCGGGTTCTATTGGTACGTCAGTGACTACCGCAATGTGGTATAACCGTGAGGCACTTCATCACGAACGTTTAGTTGAGTCCATTACCCCTTATAATATCAATAGCCAATTATATTATCAGCAAATGGAACAATTAGGACTATCGGACACCCAATCGTCAATTTATGCTGCCGAAATGATTACCAAACAAGGTTTTATTATTGGTGCTAATGAAATTTTCTGGCTATCAGCATTGCTATTTTTATGCCTTATTGCGGTAGTTTGGTTTGCTAAACCGCCTTTTGGTAATAAAAGTGGTTAGATAAAAAATCGCCCTAGCAATGTATTAGGGCGATATGGCGTTAGCATGCCTTGTCCTATTTTAAATTATTATACTTGAGGAATAGCAATCTCAGGCTCAGCAGGTTTTTCTACCTCTTTAATAGGTTTATTTTGATTCGCATCAATAATGCGTTGTACATCATTCGCCATCTCCGTTAATCCCATTTTTTCATAAGCATCACGCATTAAAGGTAAAGCCTGTAGAGTCGCATTAGTATCTGAATATTGACGCAACATTTCGGCAACCCGATTTGCCACTGCCACATAGGCGTGACGCTTCATATAAAATTGAGCAATATAAAGTTCGTGGCGAGCTAGGCGTTCTTTTAAATAAGCCATACGTGCCAGTGCATCGGGAACATAAGGGCTATTAGGGAAATTCATCACTAAGGCTTGAAAATTACCAAAAGCGTTAAGGGCAGATTGTGGCTCACGAGAGGCACGATCAACATGGAATACCCCTTGAATCCAATTTTCGCCTAAAGCACTGTTGGTTAAGCCTGCCATATAGATCACATAATCTAAATGTGGACTGCGAGGGTGCTGACGCAAGAAACGTTCTGCCACCGTTAAGGTCAGGGTATAATCTTGCGATTTATAGTAAGCGTAAATTAAATTGAGTTGGGTTTGCTCACTGTAACTACCGAAAGGAAAACGGTTTTCAGTGGCTTCCAAATAGCGAATTGCTTGTGAATAATTACCTTGTTGTAAATAGGTTTGAGCCTTGCTGTATAGTTCTTGTGCAGAGGCTTGTTCAACCTCTTGATTGGAGTTGGAACAAGCGGTAACGGCTAACGCAACGCTAGCAACAAGCATAAGGGATTTTAATTTACGCATAAGTAGTTTCCTATATTTAACAAATTTTTTAACCTGTTGTTTGTTCAGCGATTAAATTATAATATTGTAACGATCATTATTAAATAAGCAAATTGAATTCACAGGTTATTTTATATGGCACAGATTACCTTGTCGGCGCAAGTTGAGCCACAACAAATGGGACAACGTTTAGACCAAACACTGGCGGAATTGTTCCCGGATTATTCACGTTCTCGTTTAAAAACTTGGATTGAGGCGGAGTTAGTTCAACTTGACGGACGCATTGCCAATATTCCCCGAGAAAAGGTGTATGGTGGCGAACAAGTGGTTATTCAGGTGGAAGTGGAAGAAGAAAATCATTATGAACCTGAAAATTTACCCTTAAATATTATTTATGAAGATGAGCATATTTTAGTGCTAAATAAACCACAAAATTTTGTGGTTCACCCTGGCGCAGGCAATCGTTCTGGTACAGTATTAAATGCGTTACTTTATCATTATCCAAACATTATTGAGGTGCCGAGAGCAGGTATTGTGCATCGTTTAGATAAAGATACCACAGGATTAATGGTGGTGGCAAAAACCATTCCTGCTCAGACAAAGTTAGTGCGTGATTTGCAAAAACGCAGAATTACACGTGAATATGAGGCGGTGGCAAGCGGTATTATGACCAAAGGGGGTAAGGTTGATGAACCTATGGCTCGCCACCCGACTAAACGTACCCTGATGGCAGTTCACCCTATGGGTAAGCCTGCGGTAACCCATTATCGTATTATGGAACGTTTTCGTGATTATACTCGCTTACGTTTACGCTTAGAAACAGGGCGGACACACCAAATTCGGGTGCATATGGCACATATTGCTCACCCTTTATTAGGCGATCAAACTTATGGTGGACGTCCTCGCCCACCGAAAAATGCTAGCGAGCAATTTGCTCAAATATTAAGGGAATTTAAACGCCAAGCCTTGCATGCAGTAATGCTAAGGTTAAACCACCCGATAACAGGCGAGGAAATGGAATGGTATGCTCCTTTACCTGAGGATTTTGTGCAATTAGTGAATGTCTTAAAGCAAGATTATTTGTTGCACAAAGATGAATTGGATTACTAATAAAATATGGAGGTTGTTAGATAACTGACAAATTTTCTATTTAGGCTGCAATAGTCCAATGAGAAAAAGTCATCTAAGTCAGCATAAACAACATAAACGGTGTAATGGACAAAAATGTGGGATTTTGTCCATTTTTATTCCAAGTGGACAAAAGTGTGGGATCTCATTATTTTTATATCATTTTATTGACTCTTTTTATTCAAAAAATCCTTTATAAACATAACCTTACGATTTCTACTTAATCCATTATGATTAATTAATTTCCGCTTAAGTTCACTAAATAAACCTTCTAACCGATTTATTGTTTTTTCAATATTTAATTCCTCATACTTTTCAAAAGTAAATAAATACTTTTCATAATATTTAATACTCGCTAATGCCCCTCTTAATCCTTTATGTTTATAAGGAAAATAACCTTTTTCATTACATTTCTCTGAGCGTTCATTCAAATAATCTTGATGTTTTAAATACCAATAATGCAAACGACGAAAAAAATCATGTTTTTGGCTTTCTTTTAAGGTTTTCATAATAATTTTTAATTCCTTTCCAGCCTGAGATTGATGTTTTTTTCTTAATTTTCTCATCACCATTGCCACAAGATGAAAATGGCACATTTGAACAGGTGTATTGAATATCTCTTTTAACAGCCCACGACGACCATCACAGGTAATTGATTGAATAATATAGCCTTTTTCTCTTAATTTATTTAAAGCTATTTGATAATAAATAGCCTTTTCTGTTTTTACAATTTGATGATAAATCACTTTTTCTGTCAAGCTATCCGTTAACACTAACACACCAAAATCTCGCTTAAAGAAAGTGGTATCCATAATAATATTTAAATGTATTGATAGAGGAAGTTTTAACGCTGTTTTAGGGGCTTTATCAATATCTCTTTGGATTGTTTTAACAGAACATTGATATTTAATGGCAAGCTCTTTATACGTTTGTTTTCCTTGAGAATAATAAAACCAAATTTCGGTGGGATTTAATTTATTTTGAAAGGTAAAAGTTTTATTACAATGATTGCATTTATAGCGTTGAATGGTATTTTTCTTTCCATGTTTGTGGATTGAGTTATTTTGACAATATGGACAATTTTTTATTCATTTTCAAAAAAGTAGGTTAAAGCCTTGCAGTATAAGGTCTTAACCCACTTTTTTCCCACATTTTTGTCCATTACACCACATAAACTTATTGAGTTTTTTGTGGTTGATATTACGGCATAAACAGTTGCTGAACTCGTATATATCAATAAAAATACAATCGCATTTTATTTTTCTCTCTTACTGACTTATCAAGTTTGAAGGAGAAATTGAAGCCGATGAAAGCTATTTTGGCAGAGCTCGTAAAGGCACAAACGAAGATGGGCAAATAAAGTTGCTGTATTCAGGCTTTTGAAGCGTAATGGTAGAGTTTATGCTGTTACTGTATCCAATACAAAAATTAGCAACGTTACTTCCCATTATTCGAGAAAAAGTAAAACCTGATAGTATTGTTTATACCGATACTTATCGTAGTTATGATGTACTTGATATGAGTAAGTTTGGTCATTTTAGCACCAATCACAACACACATTTTGCTGAAGAGCATAATCATATTAATGGCATTGAGAATTTTTGGAGCCAAGCAAAACGTTATTTACGTCAGTTTAATGATATTCCTAAAGCCCATTTTGAGCTACCTTTAAAGGAGTGCGAATGCGTTTTGAGCACAGTAATATAAAGTCTCGAATTTCCATTTTAGAACAACTAGTTAAAGGGTATTTGTTCTCGTTATCTAGTACAGCCCCTAAAATAATGTTGGCTCGCTTATCTTATTTGAAAGCGAAACAATTCTAATAAAAAAGTGCGGTCAAAAAACCGCACTTTTTTCATCAATTTTATTAGCGCAAAAATGCTGGGATTTTGGCTTCGTAGTCGGCGATAGCTTGTTCGTGTTGGAGGGTTAAGCCGATATTGTCTAAGCCGTTAAGCAGGCAATGACGGCGGAAAGGATCGAGGTCAAAATGATAGATCTTATCGCCAACATAAACTTGCTGTTGCTCTAAATCAACGGAGATAGGCGTACCTTGGTTTTGGGCTACCCAGTGGAAAATTTCGTCCACTTCTTGTTCCGTTAATTTAATGGGTAATAAGTGATTATTTAAACTGTTGCTGTAAAAAATATCCGCAAAACTTGGGGCGATCATCACTTTAATACCATAATCTGCCAATGCCCAAGGGGCGTGTTCTCTTGATGATCCACAACCTAAGTTTTCACGAGCAAGTAAAATGGTTGCCCCTTGATATTGTGGATAATTTAACACAAATTCAGGGTTTGGCTGGGTTCCCTCTGGATCAAGGTAACGCCATTCGTGAAATAAGTGTTTACCAAATCCCACTCGGGTTACTGCTTGTAAAAATTGTTTTGGGATAATCGCATCGGTATCCACATTGGCAACGTCTAAAGGAATAACTAACCCTGTATGCTGTTTAAAACCTGCCATTTTATCCTCCTAATAACTCAACTTGGCGAATATCGGTAAATTTACCAAATACCGCTGCGGCAGCGGCCATTGCTGGGCTAACTAAATGGGTGCGTCCATTACGTCCTTGCCGACTTTCAAAATTGCGGTTGCTGGTGGAAGCACAGCGTTCCCATTCGCCTAAACGGTCATCGTTCATCGCCAAGCACATTGAACAGCCCGGTAATCGCCATTCAAAACCTGCTTCAATAAAGATTTTGTCTAATCCCTCTTGTTCTGCCTGTTCACGCACCAAGCCTGATCCCGGTACAACTAACGCCTGTACCCCTTGTGCTACTTTGCGCCCTTTGGCAACAGCAGCGGCGGCACGCAAGTCTTCAATGCGTGAATTGGTACAAGAACCGATAAACACTTTATCCACTGAAATATCGGTTAAATTCACTTCTGGGTTTAATCCCATATAGGCTAAGGCTTTTTCGGCGGATTGTTTTTCAATGGGATCTTGCATGGTTTGTGGATTAGGCACTTGTTGATCAATGGCGATCACTTGCCCCGGGTTTGTTCCCCAAGTAACCTGTGGGGCAATCTCTTTGGCGTCCAATACCACCACCGTATCAAATTGTGCATCATCATCGGTTTTTAAGGTTTTCCAATAGGCGACGGCTTGCTCCCATTGTTCGCCTTTTGGGGCAAAGGGGCGATCTTTTAGATAGTCAAAGGTGGTTTGATCAGGGGCAATTAATCCTGCTTTTGCCCCCAATTCAATCGCCATATTGCATACGGTCATACGCCCTTCCATAGACAAATCTTCAATGGCTTGCCCACAAAACTCAACAACGTGCCCTGTTCCCCCAGCCATGGTGGTTTTACCGATAATGGCTAAGATAATATCTTTGGCGGTAATGCCCGGTGCAACTTTGCCTCGCACTTCAATTTTCATTTTCTTAGCACGTGTCTGTTTTAAGGTTTGAGTGGCTAATACGTGTTCTACTTCCGACGTACCAATACCAAATGCCAATGCACCGAAAGCACCGTGGGTCGCCGTATGTGAGTCGCCACATACAATGGTCATACCAGGCAAGGTTAAACCTTGTTCTGGGCCGACTACGTGAACAATCCCTTGCTTTTTATTCTGCAAATCATACAAAGAAATATTGTTGCTATGGCAATTTTTATCTAACTCAAGCACTTGGATTCTAGCTTGCTCCCCACAAGCAGCAGGATCTCGGCTTTGTGTAGAAATACTATGATCCATTGTCGCAAAGGTTTTGCTTGGTTGACGAACCTTACGCCCTGCCACTCGCAAGCCGTCAAAGGCTTGTGGCGAGGTAACTTCGTGCATCAAATGGCGATTAATGTACAAAATCGGCGTTTCGCCCTCCGCTTCATACACAATATGTGCATCAAAAAGTTTTTCGTATAATGTTTTTCCCATAATAATCACTCTCTATGTTAAATTCTCGCTGCGATTAAATCGCCCATTGCACTGGTAGAAATCGCTGGCGTTTGATCGGCTAAATCTGCGGTACGATAGCCCTCAGCTAACACCTGTTGTACCGCTTTTTCAATGGCTTGTGCCGCCTGTTCTAATTGAAAACTATACCGCAACATCATTGCTGCCGATAAAATTTGGGCAATCGGATTGGCGATATTTTTGCCAGCAATATCAGGGGCAGAACCGCCAGCAGGTTCATATAAACCAAAACCTTTTTCATTCATACTTGATGACGGCAACATACCCATTGAGCCTGTAATCATCGCACATTCATCAGAAATAATGTCGCCAAAAATATTGGAACAAAGCAACACATCAAAATGCTCAGGCTGTTTAATTAATTGCATTGTTGCGTTATCAATATAGATATGTTCAAGGCTAACGTCAGGATATTGCTCTGCTACTTGATTAACCACTTCTCGCCATAACATTGAGCTAATTAACACATTAGCTTTATCCACCGAAGTAACTTTTTTACGGCGTTTTTGTGCTGCTTGAAAGGCTAAATGGGCAATACGCTCAATTTCATAGCGATAATAGACTTCAGTATCAAAGGCTTTTTCATTGACTCCCTCGCCCTCACGCCCCTTTGGTTGCCCAAAATAAATACCGCCAGTTAATTCACGAATTACCACAATATCAAAGCCTTTTGCTGCAATATCAGCACGCAATGGGCAAAATTGCTCTAAACCTTTGTATAAGGTGGCTGGACGCATATTGCAAAATAAGCCAAAATGTTTGCGTAACGGCAACAATGCCCCTCGCTCTGGCTGTTCATTCGGCGGTAAATGTTCCCATTTTGGTCCGCCTACCGAACCAAATAAAATAGCTTGAGCCTGCTCACAACCTTGTAAGGTGCTTTCTGGCAAGGCTTTACCTTGTTTATCTATGGCAGCCCCACCAATATCATAATGTTGATAATTTAGCTGAAAATTAAATTTTTTTTCCACCGCACTTAATACTTTTAAGGCTTGCTCCATTACCTCAGGGCCGATACCATCACCAGCTAAAACCGCGACATGATTATTTTGCATTAGTGTTTCTCCGTATTTTTCTTTAATTCTGATACTTTTTGTGAACGATAAATGGCATTAATGGCGTGAATTAAGGCTAACGCTGAAGACTCAATAATATCAGTGGCTAATCCCACGCCGTGGAATTTACGCCCTTGATATTCCACCACAATATCCACTTGCCCCAACGCCTCAGCGCCCTCGCCCTTAGCGGTTAAATTATAGTGGGACATACGAATATCCATACCCGTTAAGGACAAAATGGCATTATAGGTAGCATCAACTGGCCCATTGCCCCCTGTTGATACCGTGCTTAATTTCTCGCCGTCTAACACCAATTCCACAAAAGACGTGGCTGGAAACTCGCTTACGGAATGGGCAGAAATTTTTGCCAAACTTAACCGATCGCCGTCCCCTTGTTGCATATCTATAAAGGCTAACGCTTCTAAATCATAATCAAAAACTTGCCCTTTTTTATCCGCCAATTTTAAGAACGCTTCATACAATTTATCTAAATCATAATCTTGCTCAGTATAACCCATATCGCTCATATGATTTTTTACTGCGGCACGCCCTGAACGTGCGGTTAAATTTAATTTTTCCTTTTTCAAACCAATGCTTTCTGGTGATAAAATTTCATAGGTATTTTTATTTTTCAACATACCGTCTTGATGAATCCCTGAAGAATGGGCAAAGGCATTTGATCCCACAATGGCTTTATTCGGCTGAATAGGCATATTGCAAAGCTGGCTCACCATTTGGCTCACACGATAGATCTCTTTGGTATTAATATTGGTTTGCACATTCAATAAATCTTGGCGAGTATGAATCGCCATTACCACTTCTTCTAATGCGGTATTACCTGCTCGTTCGCCAATGCCATTAATGGTACATTCAATTTGTCTTGCCCCATATTGCACCGCCGTTAAAGAATTGGCGGTTGCCATACCTAAATCATTATGGCAATGCACCGAAATAATGGCTTTATCAATATTCGGCACGCGATTCATCACATTATCAATAATAGAACCAAATTGGGTTGGCAAGGTATAACCCACTGTATCAGGGATATTAATGGTGGTTGCCCCTGCCTTAATTGCCGCTTCAACCACACGACAAATATTATCCACCCCAGTACGGCCTGCGTCCTCGCAAGAAAATTCCACATCATCGGTATAATTTCTCGCTCGGCTCACCGCCGCTACCGCCATTTCTACCACATCATCAAAGGAACGCTTTAATTTTTGCTCCACGTGCAAGGCTGAGGTGGCAATAAAGGTATGAATACGAAACGCCTCCGCTACTTTCAATGCTTCATAAGCGGCATCAATATCCTTAGCTACCGCACGAGATAAGGCACAAACTCGGCTATTTTTAATATGACGAGCAATGGTTTGCACCGATTCAAAATCACCACTGGACGACACAGGAAAGCCCACTTCCATCACATCAACCCCCAAGCGTTCCAACGCCAAAGCGATTTGCAATTTCTCTTTTACGGTCAAACTGGCTTTCAACGCCTGCTCGCCATCACGCAATGTCGTATCAAAAATAATCACGTTATTGTTCATCATTTCCCCTTAATATATCTCGCTGAAGTGCGGTCAAAAATAAAATAATTTTTCTGGATACAAAAAAACCCGCTGAATATGTGCGGGTTCAATTTATTGGATAATCTTTCTCACTGATTTCTATCCACCACCAAACCGCACAACGGAGTTGCGAGTAGCAGGTTGAGGAATAACACAGTGCGAATAAACATCTTTTTTGTCCAAAATTGTGAAAAACTGACAACATATTACCTGATAAAACCAGACTGTCAAACCTTTTTGCACCATAAATCACCGACCATAACAGAGCAATAAACCAGAAATAAGCAAAACAACAAAATTTAACACTAACCAAATACAAAAACTTATCACAAAATACACAAATAACAGAATTTTATAAAATAACAATTTTTTTATTGTTACCTATTTTTTCTCTCTCTGCTTGACGTTGCCTATGCTAGAATAATGCCAAATTTTCTAATGACCATAATATTTATGCCAAAATCCATTGCGCAATTAGCACTTGATAACATTTGTTGCCAACGGGGCGACAAAATTTTATTCCGCCAATTTAACCTTTTGCTACAAGGGGGCAATTTTGTACAAATTGAAGGGCATAATGGCATTGGTAAAACCAGTTTACTGCGTGTTATTGCAGGCTTAGCGCGTCCTAAAACAGGCAAAGTGCGGTGGAATAATCAAGATATTTGGCAACATCGTGAAATATTTTATGCCAACCTACTTTATATCGGTCATCAAGCAGGCATAAAACCTGAATTAACCGCTTGGGAAAATTTACGCTTTTACCAACAAATCAGCCAAGGCACTGTTGATGAAAACCAGTTATGGCAAGTATTGCAAACCGTTGGCTTACTCGGCAAAGAAGATATTGTGGCTGGGCAACTGTCCGCAGGACAGCAAAAACGCATTGCTCTAGCACGTCTTTGGCTATCCAACGCCGCATTATGGCTACTTGATGAGCCTTTCAATGCCATTGACAAACATGGTGTACAAGTGCTGACAAGATTATTTGAACAGCATAGCCAACAAGGGGGCATCGTGATTTTAACTAGCCACCAAGAAATCCCAAGTACAATATTACAAAAAGTGAATTTGGAACAATATCAATGATCTTCTTCGCCATTATTAAACGAGAATTACAAATTGCACAGCGTAAACAAGCGGAAATTCTTAATCCGCTCTGGTTTTTCTTAATTATCATTACATTATTTCCCTTAGTAATAGGCCCAGATCCACAATTATTAAGTCGTATTGCCACAGGGATTGCTTGGGTAGCAGCATTGTTATCTGCACTATTGTCTTTTGAACGATTGTTTCGTGATGATTTTATTGACGGCTCATTAGAGCAATTAATGCTTACCCATCAGCCCTTAGCCCTTACCGCACTTGCCAAAGTTATCGCCCATTGGCTATTAACGGGATTGCCACTTATCTTGCTTTCGCCCATTGCTGCCTTATTACTTTCATTGGAGCTGCATATTTGGTGGGCTTTAGTGCTAACCCTATTATTAGGCACACCAATATTAAGCTGTTTAGGTGCGATTGGCGTAGCATTAACCGTAGGATTGCGTAAAGGTGGGGTGTTATTAAGTTTATTAGTGCTTCCACTTTTTATTCCCGTATTAATTTTTGCCTCAGCTGTCCTAGAAGCGGCTAGCCTCAATCTCCCCTATCAAGGACAACTTGCCATTCTCGCCGCAATGCTCACTGCTAGCCTGACCTTATCGCCTTTCGCTATCGCCATGGCGTTGCGAGTAACGATGGAATAATATAGTCGTTCAACTTTAAATTGAAACGACTATAAGCAAAAGTGCGGTGGGTTTTGGAAAAGTTTTTTGTTTTGGTAAATGTTCACTTACCATAGTCATTTTAATTTAAAATAATTATCATTCTTATTTTGCTTGCTTTTATGCTAGAAATTCATAGAATTTAATCGTTTTTGCTCACTAAGCATTAACAAAAATATTCTTTTACTTGTCATCAATTAGGAAAAAATTATGAATTTATTTGAACGCACTCAGCCTCGTGCAAGACATTATAGTTTATTAGTTGTCATTGGCATTATTGCTGGTTTTATTTCTGCCCTAGTAAAATCAGGTTGGGAAGATATTGTTCCACCACGCAGTCCTAATATTACTCCGCCACCCATTGAGCTATTACAAATGTTTGGTATTGATACCGCACATTTGACCTATACTTGGCTAGATGTGAGTGTCAACTGGGGCGGTAATGGCGTGCATATTTTATTTTCCATTGTCTTTGCCGTTCTTTATTGTGTCTTAGCCGAAATTTTTCCTAAAACCAAACTTTTGCAAGGAGCGATTTTTGGTTATGCCGTTGCATTTGGTTCGCATTATATCGTTTTTCCAATTCTCGGCTTATATGCTCCGTTCCAATGGTTAGGTTTTATTTCTGAATTAGGCGGTTCATTTTTATGGATTTGGGTTATTGAAATTACCCGAGCTTATCTGCGTAAACGTTGGACTGGCTATGATAGAGCGGAAGTAGAACAATTAAATTTATAATGTTGTCCATTATCTAGGGTTTTTATTGTTTAAGCCTTTCTATACAGAAAGGCTTGATAATAAAAGATTATTGTTGTTGATTAATAAACTCTTCATTTATTTCAATTTTGGCTTTACTCCGTAATGCCTCAAGCAAGGTAAGTTGTAACTCTTGTTGTTGGGCTTGAGCGAGTTGAGCGTTAAAGGCCTGTTGTTGAGCTTGATCTAATTCTCCCTCAATGATTTTATCTAACTCAATAATGACCACATCGCCATTACCTGCTTTTGCCACAGAATAAATCGCTTTATTTTCTTCTGGTTTTGATAGGGCAAAAATAGCATTATTCAATACGGGATCAGTAGTTTGCCCATAAGTTAATGTTTGTCTATCCGCAAAATTAACTTTATTCTGCACCGCACTCGGATTATCCGTTAAATCGCTTACAATTTGTTGTGCTTGTTGTAATACAATTTGTTCGGCTTTTTGGCGTTTTAAGAGATTTTCAATTTTTACTTTCGCATCAGCGAGGCTCTCTATCCCTTCAGCTTTATGCTCAACCACACGTAAAACAATAGAATGTTCATCGCCAACATTAATCGGTTGGGAGTTTTCGCCACCATTGACTAAATCGCTGTCAAAAATGGCAGACACTACATTAGGATAATTTAATGCAACAGGAATATCTTGGCGTGAAAAATAATCGGTTTCCACTAATTTTACACCATTTTGTTGTGCAATTTCAGTTGCTGCCGTTAAAGAGGTTGGATTCTCAAAGGCTTTCTCGGCAATACTTTTCTCTAGCTGATAAAACTCTCTGCTAACGAGATCTTGGCGAATTTGATCAATAATTTGCCCTCTCACTTGTTCAAGAGGAAGTTCTGAAGGGGCTTTGCGATCAAGGATTTTAATAATATGGAAACTGTTATCCACTTTGACTGGTTGGCTATATTCGCCTACTGCCAATTTATCCGCAACTTGTTCAAATGCAAGAGGAAATTCGCCAGCTACTACCCAGCTTAAATCACCACCATTAACGCCTGATAATTTATCAATAGAACGAGATTGGGCTAATTGAGCAAAATCAGCGCCTGCTTGTAAGGCTTGATAAACTTCATTTGCATCTTGTTCATTATTTAACTGAATATGGGCAACACGCTGTTGTCCTTGAGTAAGAAAATCGGCTTTATGATCTTGATAGTACTGTGCAATTTCTACATCAGAAACCTGAATATTTTTTTCAATATCCGCTCTGGATATATCAAGATATTGCACTTTAACCAATTCAGGGATTAAAAAGGCATTTTTATTTGCATTATAATAGTCTTCTATTTCTTGTTCGCTTACATATTGTTTAGCAATTTCATCATTTAAATTTAAAGTGGCTAAACGCACTTCACGACGTTGTAATAATAATTTTGTCAGCTCTTGTTGCTGGGCTGGTACAAGAAAATCTGAGGATAATAACCCTGTTTGTAATTGTTCTAACTCCAATCCTTCACGCACATAATGGGCATAGGTGTCTGACGAAATCTGGTTGCTGACTAACATTTGTTGGTATAACTGATTATCAAATTTGCCATTAACTTGAAATGCTGGCGTTGAAACAATTTGTTGTTTAATACGTTCATCGGTAACCGCCAATTTTAGTTCATCAGCATATTGGCGTAATAATTCTTGATTAATTAAGTTATTTAATACGCTATTGCGTAAACCATTAATAAACTCAGGTGAATCTGCCACAGCAGCAAACTGTGCACCAAGTTGATTACTTAATTGCTGATATTCCAAATTATATTGGCGTTGAAATACTTGCTGTGAAATTTCTTCGCCATTCACTTTTACTGCGGAGGTATCCACACGAGAAAAAACATAACTCGCTACGCCACTTAATACAAATGAAACCGCAATAATCGTCAATAAAATCTTAGCAGGCAAGCTATTACTTGCGCCGCGAAATTTATCCATTATCATGCACAATTACCCTTATTAAAAATTGTTAAATAGTGAAGATTATACGCACTATTTAAATAAAATGAAATCATTAAAAAGCCAGACATCTTTCAATGCTGGCTTAAAAATAATAAATTAATTGACCGCACTTTGACGCTTACGGCGTGTTTGTTTTACAGGTGCGATAGCTTTCATGGTTGCTTGTTTTACAATATCAATCCCCGTAGGCGGATTTTCCAATGCGTAACTTAACACTTCATCAATGGTTTCCACTGGATGAATTGCTAAATCTTGCTTCACATTATCTGGAATTTCCTCTAAATCTTTGACATTGTCTTTTGGAATTAACACCGTTTTGATGCCTCCGCGATGAGCCGCAAGTAATTTTTCTTTTACCCCACCAATAGGTAACACCTTACCACGTAAGCTAATTTCGCCTGTCATTGCCACTTCTGACTTCACAGGATTACCTGTTAAACAAGACACTAAGGCGGTACACATAGCAATCCCCGCACTCGGGCCGTCTTTCGGCGTTGCACCATCAGGCACATGAATATGAATATCACGTTTTTCGTGGAAATCATTATTAATCCCTAGTTTTTCCGCACGAGAACGCACCACTGTCATTGCCGCTTGGATAGACTCTTTCATCACATCGCCTAATGAGCCTGTATAAGTGAGTTTGCCTTTACCTAATACTGAGGCAGTTTCAATAGTTAATAAATCTCCACCCACTTGCGTCCAAGCTAACCCTGTTACCTCACCAATACGGTTTTGCGTATCCGCACGTCCAAACTCAAAGCGTTTTACCCCAAGGTAATCCGATAAATTCTCTGCACTGACCTTGATATGCTTTAATGTTTTGTCTAACAATAAATTTTTTACTGCTTTACGACAAATTTTAGAAATTTCACGTTCAAGACCACGCACGCCAGCTTCTCTGGTGTAATAACGGATAATTCCTAGAATAGCACTTTCATCAATGTGTAATTCTTTTTCTTTTAAGCCATTACGTTCCATTTGTTTGGCTAATAAATGTTGCTTAGCAATATTGAGTTTTTCGTCTTCGGTGTAACCTGACAAACGAATGACTTCCATACGATCCAATAATGGCCCCGGGATATTCATTGAATTAGAGGTTGCCACAAACATCACATCGGATAAATCATAATCTACTTCAAGATAATGATCGTTAAAGGTAGTGTTTTGCTCTGGATCTAACACTTCTAATAAGGCAGAGGCAGGATCACCACGCATATCAGACGCCATTTTGTCAATTTCATCAAGCAAAAATAACGGATTTTTTACCCCCACTTTTGCCATTTTTTGCATTAACTTACCGGGTAAAGCACCAATATAGGTTTTACGATGCCCACGAATTTCCGCCTCATCACGCACACCACCTAATGCCATACGCACATATTTACGCCCTGTTGCATTAGCAATAGATTGTCCCAAGGAAGTTTTACCTACCCCCGGAGGCCCAACCAAGCACAAAATCGGCCCTTTAACTTGGTTTAAACGGCTTTGTACCGCTAAATATTCTAAAATACGCTCTTTAACCCGTTCTAAACCATAGTGATCTTGATCGAGAATCTGTTGTGCTTGAGCAAGATCCTTTTTCACTTTAGTCCGCTTATGCCAAGGTACTTGCAACATCCAATCAATATAGCTACGCACCACAGTGGCTTCCGCCGACATTGGCGACATCATTTTTAATTTTTGTAATTCCGCCTCAACTTTTTGACGTGCTTCCAATGGCATTTTGGCTTTTTCTATTTTTTGCCGTAATTGCTCAATTTCATCAACCACTGAATTTTCATTATTATCGCCAAGTTCACGCTGAATCGCTTTGATTTGTTCATTGAGATAATAATCCCGTTGAGTTTTTTCCATTTGCTTTTTAACACGCTGACGAATACGTTTCTCAACTTGTAAAAGATCCGCCTCTGATTCCATTAAGCCTAGCAAAAACTCAAAACGCTCAACCACATTCGCCTTTTCCAATACTTTTTGCTTATTGGCAACGCTCACAGGCATATGAGCTGCCAAAGTATCACTTAAACGTTCTGGGTCATCAATGTTACGCAAAGCACTAATCACTTCAGGCTGTACTTTTTTATTGAGCTTAGCGTAATTTTCAAACTCCGTTAAGGCACTGTGCTTAATCACGTCTAATTCTTGTTCATCGCCTAACAATGTATTAATAGGCGTAACCTGTGCCATAAAACATTCGCCATCATCTTCTAACGCGGTAATTTTGGCGCGTTGTTGCCCCTCTACAAGCACTTTTACAGTGCCATCAGGTAATTTCAATAATTGAATAATATTCGCTATTGTCCCCACATCATAAACATCATCAATGCTAGGATCTTCAAGTTCCGCACGTTTTTGGGAAACTAAAAGTAATTGTTTCCCTTGTTCCATTGCTTCATCAAGGCTACGAATAGACTTATCCCTACCGACAAACAACGGCATAACCATATAAGGAAAAACCACCACATCACGCAATGGCAATACTGGAATAGCTATTTTTTTTGTTCGACCAGCACACATAATCTTTCTCTCTAATTAATAAATCTTAATCATTGTATATAAGGGTATAAAATCAGATCTCAAGGGAGTAACTGGATATTTTTACCCCAACCGTTGGCGGACAATTTCAAATAAGCATACCCCAGTGGCAACAGAGACATTTAAAGAAGACACCGTCCCTGCCATTGGAATACTCACTAATTGATCGCAATGTTCTCGGGTTAAGCGACGCATACCCTCGCCCTCTGCCCCCATTACTAAAGCTAAACCGCCAGTCAGTTTCGTTTGATATAGGGTTTCTCTCGCCTCGCCTGCTGTTCCTACCACCCAAATATTGTGCTCCTGTTGTAGCTCCCTTAATGTACGAGCTAAGTTAGTAACACGAATTAACGGCATCGTTTCTGCCGCACCACAAGCTACTTTACGAGCAATCGCCGATAATCCACTCGCACGATCTCTAGGAATAATTACCGCATCAACGCCTGCGGCATCAGCGGTTCGTAAACAAGCCCCTAAATTATGCGGATCGGTTACCCCATCTAATACCAATAATAAGGGGTCAGTTTTATTGGCTAGAATCACATCAAGATCCCTTTCATTTAATTCCTTCACTGGAAGTACACGAGCAATAACCCCTTGATGCACTTCGCCATTGGCTTTTTTATCTAAACTTTGCCGATTGAGTAATTGAATGGCAATCCCTAATTTATTCACTTGCTGTAATAGGGCTTGTAAGCGTTTGTCTTCACGCCCTTTCAAGGCGTTGACTTCAATAATACGTTCAGGGGCATTGTGTAATAATGCCTCTACCGCATGAATACCATAAATATAATCGCTCATAATGGATTAGTTTTTCCTATTTTTGTTAGATTTATTCTTATTTTTGACCGCACTTTTTGGTGTTTTAGTAGCTTTAGCCTTGATTGGCTTTGCTTTTCTTGCTTTTCCCTTGCTAGCCAGTTGCTTCTCTAAACTTTTAGCATAACGTTGATTTTTCTTTAATTTATCTTTTTCCGTTTTTCCTGCCCGCCGTACTTTACGACTTGTTTGTACCATAGAAAAATCCACTTGGCGTTGCTCAAGACTTACTGCCTCAACTTTAATGGTAACGGCATCGCCAAGACGGTAAACTGTCCCTGAATTTTCGCCCACTAACATTTGTCTTGCTGCATCAAAGGCATAATAATCATTATCTAAGCTAGATACATGGACTAAACCATCAATAAATAAATCATTTAGGCGTACAAATAAACCAAAGGCAGTAACAGAGGAAATAACGCCCTCAAATACTTCACCAACATGATCTTGCATATACTCACATTTTAACCAATCCGCCACATCTCGTGTTGCATCATCTGCTCGCCGTTCGGTCATAGAGCAATGCTCACCTAATAAATCCATATCATCTAAGGTATAATGATAGCCTCCCGTATCTGTTGTTCGCCGTTTACTTCCAGCTTGTTTGGCTAATAAATATTTAATACTACGATGCAAGGTTAAATCAGGATAACGGCGTATTGGCGAAGTAAAATGGGCATATTCTGGCAATGCTAAACCAAAATGTCCGATATTATCCGCAGAATATACCGCTTGGCTTAAGGATCTCAACAACATTGTTTGAATTAACTCTCGATCAGGACGCTCTCGTACCTGCTCTAATAATGCCGCATAATCTTGCGTACTTGGTGTTAAACCGCCCTGTAAGGTTAACCCACATTCACGCAAGAAATCACGAAATGCCGCTAATTTTTCCTCACTTGGCACAGCGTGAATACGGTATAAAGCAGGTTCATTGTGCTTTTCCATAAAATTTGCCGCCGCAATATTGGCTAAAATCATACATTCTTCAATAATTTTATGGGCATCATTGCGTACCACAGGTTCAATCCGCTCAATCCGTCCCTGCGGATTAAAAATAAATTTCGTTTCAAGGGTTTCAAAATCAATGGCACCACGTTGATGACGAGCCGTCAATAGAGTTTGATACATAGCATAAAGCTGTTGTAAATGCGGTACTAATCCTTGATAACGTTCAATCAAGGTTTCATCGCCCTGCAAAATGCTCCACACTTTGTTATAGGTTAAACGTGCGTGAGAGTTCATTACCGCCTCGTAAAACTTATACCCCTGCATTTTTCCTTTGCTTGAAATATCTAACTCGCACACCATACACAGGCGATCAACCTGTGGATTTAATGAACATAACCCATTGGATAACACTTCTGGCAACATAGGCACAACACGATTAGGAAAATAAACGGAATTACCACGCTGATAAGCCTCGTTATCCAAAGCCGTTCTCAAACGCACATAATAACTCACATCAGCAATGGCGACCCAAAGTTTCCAGCCTTTACCACGTTTTTCACAATATACCGCATCATCAAAATCTCGAGCATCTTCGCCGTCAATGGTAACTAAGGGTAATTGACGTAAATCAACCCGTCCTTGCTTAGCCTGTTCTGGCACGTCTTCACTAAAACGCTTAACATATTTTTCTACGCTAGTAGGGAATTTATGGGGAATATCGTGGTTACGGATCGCAATCTCTACTTCCATACCCTTTGCCATATTGTCGCCAAGCACTTCGCTAATGATACCAATAGGTTGGCTGGAACTTATTCCTGTACGAGATTGAATATCAACCACCACCACTTGCCCCATACGAGCACCTTTACGGTTTTCATTTGGGATCAAAATATCACGATTAATCCGACTATCATCAGGTACCACATAGCCAATGCCTTGCTCTAAGAAAAATCGCCCAACAATCTGTTTCTTGCGATTTTCCAAAATTCGCACAATGCGTACTTCTTTCCGCCCTCGGCGATCTGTACCATTCGGCTGAGCAAGCACATAATCGCCATGCAAAACTCGTTGCATTTGCCCATTAGGAATAAACCAATCCTCTTTTTGCCCATCAACTTGCAAAAAACCATAACCATCACGATGCCCTATTACCATACCTTTAAGCAAATCTAATTTTTCTGGTAAGGCATAACGTTTACGTTTGGTAAAAACTAATTGCCCTGCATTTTCCATTGCGCGCAAACGGCGACGCATACCCTCTTGCCGTTCTTCATCGTCCACCGCTAAAACGGTAAATAGCTCCTCCTTAGACATTGGCGCATTGTGTTGACGAATGGTTGCCAAAATAAATTCCCGACTTGGAATAGGATTTGCATATTTTTTTGCCTCAAGATCAAAATTGGGATCTAAAAGTGCGGTCTGTTTTTTATTTATTTTTTTTGTCATCATTAAAAACCTTATTTCTCTTATATTCTTGTTGATACTTAATCAAAACAAGCTCGAATTTCTTGCTCAATGAAGTATGTATCTCCGCGATAAAAACCATGCTCCATTGCTTTATACCAGCCTGATTGCTGAATGTTTGTTAGATTTAATGCAAAACCACATTTAATGCTAAATCTTGTAAAAAAATTCTGGTTAACCGCTCGTTACCATCAATAAATGGGTGAATAGCATTAAATTCATTAATAAAATAAGCCGATTTTTTTATAAATTTACTTTTAGCACAATTTTGTAAATAATTCTCTTGCTGCAATGCCAAAAAAATTTGTTTATGATAAAAACTCTCAATCATTTCAGGACGAGCAAAGGGAACATTTCCTCGCCCCGTGGTATAATCTCTTAATTTCCCAGCCCAATCATAAATATCACGAAACAAAGAATAATGGACAGTTTGGATTTCTTGTAAAGTAAATTTGGTTAAAATAGGTCTTAGCGGAAAATTAATCATAATAATTTCATTTTCTCTTTTCGCAAGTTCTTCTGCTTGTTTGATATTTAATTTATTTTTTAATACTGGTGGAAAAATACCAGCATAAAAATATTTACTTGCGTTAATTTCTTCCGCTAAATAACGGCTATTTGACATAAGTTAAACCATATTCCTGATAAATTCTGCTTAATTCACGTTGTCGGAATACTTCATTACTAATAGGAGCTTTTGCCCTCTCTAATAAAGCTAAAGACCTTGTTTGATCAATAGCCCCTTCAATTTTATTGCTTGCCAGTGCGGTTTTCATTGATTGTATTCTCTGATTAATGATTTTCTCCATAAATACCCCTAAATTAAAGATAATAACAATTATCAGTTTGACACTATGCCTATCAGAAAGCAAGAGAAAAGCAAATACAAACAACGAATTGCCTCTGCCCATAGCCAGTAAAATAAAAATTCACTAAAATAGCCACCTGATAGTGATGAAATAAAGGCAATTAACGTGATCAAGTTACCTCAAATGTTTAAACCCAGTATTTATCTATTTCTGTCCTTAGTTTGCTTATATGGAATTAGCCACAAATTGTTGCTAGGTTCAGGTTTTTATCCTCAACCAACATTTATGCAGATTATATCAATGGCAATCCTAATTAGCGTATTTAATCGTACCAAGTGGCTTTTCTACGGCATATTATTGCCTTTTATTCTGATTAATGCCCTTTATAGTCCCATAGGGGTTACTTTTGGTCCTCCCTCTTACCAATATATTGCCTCAGTATTTGCCACTGATCCACAAGAGGGAAAAGAGTTTTTTGCTCAAATCCCAATGAAAAATTTACTTTATCCCTTGGTTATCATTATTGGGCTATGGCTATACCGTTTATTTAGCCTAAAAAACCCGTTTTCTTTTTATGCCAATCCCTATTTTTTAGCTATGGTTATCTTGGTCATATTATGGCAACAAGCCCCTTTTCGCTTTATACAAGAAAGTTATCAAGCTAGCCATAAAGTGATTAATGAATTACGTCAGCTTAACCAGCTAAAAATCACGAGCCAATGGGGAAAATCCACCCTCAAACCAGGTGGTTATGATGATTATATTTTGGTGATTGGCGAAAGTGCACGCAAAGATTATCATCATGCTTATGGTTACCCCATTGAAAATACCCCCTTTATGAGCCAAGCAAAGGGCATTTTAGTTGACGGTCTTACCGCTGGGGGGACAAATACCATAGCCTCTTTAAAATTAATGCTTACTAAGCCAGATAAAGTCAATCACGAGGGCAATTATGCCCTTAATTTGATTGATTTAGTAAAATCAGCAGGCATACAAACCTATTGGCTTTCTAATCATGGTTATTTCGGGCAATTTGACACGCCAATTTCCGCCCTCGCTAACCAAAGTGATTACCGTTTCTTTTTGAAATCAGGCGATGCTTTTAGCCAGAACACCAGTGATTTTTTATTATTGGAAAAATTTCAGCAATTAATACAAGACAATAGCCCACATAAGCGTTTTATTGTGTTACATTTATACGGTTCACACCCAATAAGTTGTGATCGCTTAACCGATTATCCCAAAATCTTTGCAGAGCAAGATATTGAAGCAAAATACTTCAATATTAATTGCTATATTTCCTCCATTAAAAAAACCGATGATATACTGCAGCAAATTTATCAAACATTGCAAAAAAATGAACAGAAAAACCACCGCACTTTTTCAATGATCTATTTTGCCGATCATGGTTTAGCCCATGATATTCAAGGGGACAACATTAGTATTCACAATAGCAGTGGCAAAAGTAAACGCCATTATGATGTGCCTTTATTCAAAATTGCCAGTGATGACAAACAACGCCAGCATTATTACAGTATGAAATCAGGGTTAAATTTCACCGAGGCATTGGCTAATTGGATAGGAATTCAAAATCCTCAGCTTGATCCCCATTTTAATCTGTTTGATAACCAAGCGGATCCGAGCGATTATGGTTTACAACAGCAAATTGAACAAATTAATAAACCTGATGACCCCGCCATTGTTATTCCGTTGAAAGAAGGCAAGGCAAACAGCTATAAATGGAAATCACAATAAAAAGTGCGGTCAAAAATCAAAATATTTTTAACGGGGAAGTTCCCCGTTATGTATAGTCGTATTATTTTAAAGCGGAATGACTATAAAGTTTAAACTAAACAAGCCCCATTAATTCAGGAATAATCATTGAAATCGCTGGCACATAAGTTACCAACAATAACACCAGTAAAATGGCAAAGAAAAACGGTACTAAGGGTTTAATTACCTGTTCAATTTCCACATTACTTGTTTTACAACCAGTAAAGAGGATCGGACCTACTGGCGGTGTAATTGTGCCTAAGGATAAATTAACCACCATCACAATCCCAAACTGCACTGGACTCATACCTAAATCGGTACAAATCGGCAGAAAAATAGGGGTAAAAATTAAAATGGCTGGGGTTGGATCCATAAAGGTGCCGATAAATAATAACACCACATTAATAATCAATAGAATAAGAATAGGGTTATCCGTCAATCCCATTAACCCATTGGCAATAATGCTTGGAATTTGGGTAAATGCCATAACCCAAGACATAATTGATGAGGTGGCTAGCATAAAAATCACTATTGCCGACACTTTGGCGGTTTGTAAAAAAATATCGGGTAATTCTTTTAAGGATAGGGTTTTATAACAAAAACCTAAGATTAAGGAATAAACCACCGCAATGGCTGATGCTTCCGTTGCAGTAAAAATCCCCGCTAAGATACCGCCGATAACAATGAAAATAAGGGATAAACTCGGTATTGCTTCAAGTAAAACCTGAACTGCCTCACGACAACTCACACGGCTTTTTTGAATATAGCCTTTTTTCTTGGCAAGATAACCTGCCACGAGCATAATTGCTAAGCCCCATAAAATTCCCGGCAAATAGCCAGCCATAAATAATGCGGAAACAGAAACACCGCCAGCAACGGTAGCATACACAATGATCGTGTTACTCGGCGGAATAATCATACCTGTGGGAGCTGAGGCAATATTAACTGCGGCACTAAAAGTGGGATCATAACCTTCTTTCTTTTGAATTGGCGACATAATACCGCCTACGGCTGCCGCTGATGCCACACCTGAACCACTAATTGAGCCAAAAAGCATATTGGATACCACATTGGTTTGGGCTAATGAGCCGGGAAAGCGTCCACTAACCACTTTGGCTAAATTAATCAATCGCAGGGCAATACCACCTTTGTTCATAATATTGCCTGCTAAAATAAAGAAAGGAATGGCTAACAGGGCAAAAGAATCTAATCCAACGAAAATACGCTGTGCCGAAGTAATCATTGCCCCTTCGCTAGGTAAAATGACCAACATAGCCAGAAAAGAAGATAAGCCCACGCCAATACTAATGGGGGCGCCAATAATCAGTAATAAAATCGTGCTACCGAACATAATCAGTGCGGCTGTCATTGCTAAATCCATAATTCCCCCTCTATCCTAAGGTTTTCCATTTTTTTACTAATTGAATTTGGTTATATAAGGCATAAAACAGGATAATGATCCCCGCTAATGGAATGGCAGAATAAATTACCCCCATTGGCAACTGTAAGGCGGAATCCATTTGCCACATTTGTCGCATGGCAATGTGATAGCCACCAAATAGCATAATGGATAAGGTAAAGAGTAAAATGGCTAACTCAGAAATCATATCCGCGAATATTTGCCCTTTTGCCGAAAGTTTTTGCTTTACATAAGCAATAGAAAGGTGTTCACGACAACCAAACACATAAGCACCGCCAAACAGAATTAACCAAATAAACAAATATCTTGCTAACACTTCACTGACTGCACTAGGGGCATTAAACACATAGCGAGTAACCACTTGATAGGTTACTAATACGCACATTAATCCTACAATAGCGATACAAAGCCATTGCATAAATTTATCTACCCATAATTTTATGGTAGCTAACAGGTTAGATGATGAAGACATAATAAGCTCCTATAAAAAAATCCAGACAGTTTAACTATCTGGATTTTCTGATTATTGCAACTCAATCACTTTTTCATATAACGCTTTTTGCACAGGGCTGGTGATTAAATCTTGTTGTAATTTACTGCAACTTTGCTGAAATGGGGTAATATCCACTTCCACAAAGGTGGCATTATTGGCTTTGGCAAGCTCCTCTGCCTGTTGTACCTGCGTACGCCATAAATCAAATTGATGATCAATGCTTTCTTTGACTAAACGTTTAAGGACTTCCTGATCTTGTTTTGGCATTGAGGCAATAAAATAGCTACTGGTAACAATTAAATCTGGCACCATTAAATGTTTTGTACGTGAAAAATAAGGAGCAACTTCGTATTGTTTTAAATCCGCATAAGTGATTTCATTATTTTCAGCACCATCAAGTACCCCTTGTTGAATGGCGGTATAAACTTCCCCTTGGTTCATCGGCACACCAATACCTCCCATACAACTTAGCATTTTACGCATGGTTTCCGATTGAATAACACGGATCTTTTTCCCTTTCATTTCTTCAAGATTATTGACCGCACTTCCTTTGGTATAAATACTACGAGATCCTGCGGTATAAGCCCCTAAAACGTCAAAACCATAACGTCCAGTAGCGGCAAAGAGATCATCTAATATCCCTGAGGTAAACACCTTTTGTTGATGCTCCAGCGAATCATAAATATAAGGCAAACCAATCACAATAAAATCTTTGTTATAGTTTTCCACCAATGGATTTGCCACGATTGCCATTTGAATGGCTCCATTTTGCACCAATTCCAACGCCGCTCGTTGAGCGCCTAATAACTCGTTCGGATAAATATTTAATTTATACCGCCCTTCTGTTTGTTGTTCTAATTTTTCGCTCAATGCGGTTAAGGCTTGATATTGTGGGTGTTTATCTGATTGATTAAACGCCACTTTAATTTCTGTGGCAGCTTGGCTAACAAAACTGACACCTAATCCTGCCACCAATAACAAAGATTTGGCTAAACGAGAAAATGAGAGGGTACGCATAGTATGCTCCTTATTTATTGATAAAATAAAAGCGAATAAATCAACAGATTTTATTCATATCCACAAAATCCATATCATCAAAGGTTTGATTCTCACCAATCATTCCCCAAATAAAACTATAATTTTGAGTACCACAACCCGAATGAATAGACCAACTTGGCGAGAAAACAAGCTGTTTATCCCTTACTACAATATGCCGAGTTTGTTCAGGCTCGCCAAGAAAATGGAAGACCACTTGCTCAGGCTTTATATTAAAATAGAGATAAACTTCCATACGTCTAAGATGCGTATGAGCTGGCATCGTATTCCAGACACTGCCCTCAGCTAAATGGGTAATGCCCATACATAATTGACAAGTTTCCACCACATCAGGGTGTAAATATTGATTGATCACCCGTTGATTAGCATTGATTTGAGAACCTAACGCAACTTTTTTCGCCTGTTGCTGAGTAATTAACTGATTAGCGAATTTATGATGAGCTGGGGCACTAAGACAATAAAGGGCATTTTGTTGCTGCGGCTCTAACGCAGTAAACACAATATCTTCACTTTCTTTACCTAGGTATAAAGCATCAAGATAATCCAAAATAAAGACATCATCTTTGGTTTTCACTTCCGTTTTGCCGCCAAGGTTAATTATCCCCAATTCTCGCCGTTGCAAAAAATAATCCGTTCCAAAGGCTTTAGCATCAATCACATCATTTAATGCCAAAGGCTGATCTTTCGGACAAACTCCAAGGGCGACAATCCGATCAATATGGCTATAAATAATACGAATTTGCCCCTCAACAAATAAATCAGGCTCAAAAAATTCCTTTCTTAAACGTTGTGTATCATAAGATTTAACATCTTCAGGGTGAAAATTATGAAATATTTTCATTTTCTCCTCCTTTTGTTTTTCATTAAACGGGTTTATGCTTGACTAACTCCACCGCCTGTTTTGTCAATTCGCCAATTTTTTGCCAGTTTTTGCTATTAATCAATTCATTGCTGACAAACCAAGAACCGCCACAAGCAAGCACATTAGGAATGGCTAAATAATTGTGGATATTGGTTAAATTAATACCACCTGTTGGCATAATTTGTAACTGTCCATAAGGCCCTAATAATGCCTTAATCATATTCACACCGCCTGATGCCTCGGCAGGGAAAAATTTCACCACATTAATCCCCATTTCCAAGGCTTGCTCAATGGCACTTGGATTATTTACACCTGGGGTAATAGGAAGATCAAGTTGTTGACAAAGTTGTACAATATTCGGATTAAATCCAGGACTAACAATAAAATCTGCACCTGCTTGTTGAGCGGCAACCACTTGTTGAGGGGTTAAAACCGTTCCTGCCGCAATCAAAATATCGGTGCGGTGAGAACGCAACAATTCAATGGCTTGTGCTGCCGCTGGCGAACGAAAGGTAATTTCTGCCACTGGCAAACCATTTTCTGCTAAGGTATCTGCCAGAGGAAGAATATCTTCCGCCTGTTCTAAGGCGATCACTGGCACCAGCTTAATACTGCGTAATTTTTCACTGAGTTGTTCAATAGAATAAGCCATAATGTATTTCCTTTATTTCTTGTCAATAAGAGGTTGCATAAGCGATTTATCAATAATCGCCCCTTTGTGCTGAATAACCAAACCTGCCAACTGATGACCTTGTGCGATAGCTTGCAAAACAGAACCACCGGTTAAACGTTTGGCTAAATAACCTGCACTAAAAGAATCGCCCGCCGCAGTGGTATCCACCACCTTATCAATTTTATTGGCGGCTAATTGTTGATATTGATCGGTTACTACAATGCAAGGTTCAGCCCCACGTTTTATCACAATTTCGGCGACACCATAGCTTTGGGTACGCTGAATACAATCATCAATATGATGCTCGCCATATAATAAAACTTCATCATCAAAGGTTAAAAAGGCAATATCCGTTAAAGATAAAATGCGTTGATAAACTTGCTGGGTAAGTGTTTTGGTTTGCCAAAGAATTGGACGATAATTATTGTCAAAGGCAATTTTTGTACCGCCTTGTTTCGCTTTTTGCAATAAATCAAATAAAATTTCTCGCTCTTTCTCAGGTAAAATGGCTAAACTAATACCACTTAAATAAAGCCATTTCGCTTGACAAAATTGTGTTTGCAAGCGATCAAGATCCACTTCACTCAACCAATATTTTGCCGCTGAGTCATTACGCCAATAATAAAAATGCCGTTCGCCATTAGGTTGAGTAAAAATGCTGTACAACCCGGGCAAGCGAGTTTGAGATTGAAACACTAATGAGGTATCAATGCCCTCTTGTTGCCATTGACTAAGCATTTGCTGACTAAATTCATCAACCCCTAATCCTGTGGCATAATAAACCTGTAAAGGCAAATGTTGTGTTAAACGAGAAAGGTAAAGAGCGGTATTTAAAGTATCGCCGCCAAATCCTTGCCGATATAACTCGCCTTGTTGTTGTAACTCCACCATACATTCGCCGATGATAATGATTTTGTCGGTCATTTTTTGCTCCTGCTATAACAAATTAGGCTGATAACCTCTTGCTATCAGCCTAAAAATTTATCTTGCTAACCAACCACCATCAACGGCTAAGGTATAACCATTCACATAATCAGCCGCCGACGAGGCAAGAAACACACAAGGTCCTGCCACATCAGCAGGTTTTCCCCAACGCCCTGCTGGAATTCGCTCTAAAATTTGCTGATTACGTTGTTCGTCCGCTCGTAAGGCTTGAGTATTATCCGTTGCCATATAACCCGGCGCAATGGCATTCACATTAATGTGATATTTCGCCCATTCATTTGCCATTAAACGTGTAATCCCCATAATGCCACTTTTAGAGGCAGTATAAGAAGGCACACGAATGCCCCCTTGGAAAGATAACATTGAAGCAATATTGATAATCTTACCGCCCTGTCCTTGCTGGATAAACTGTTTCGCCATCGCTTGCGCAAGGAAAAAAACGGTTTTTAAATTAATGTTCATCACATCGTCCCAATCCTGCTCGCTAAAATCCAAGGCATCAGCACGCCGAATAATGCCAGCATTGTTGACTAAAATATCAATTTTACCGAATTTTTGCACCGCACTTTGAATAATTGTATTAATATCATCAAGTTTGGTTAAATCTGCAGAAAGGGATAAAAATTGCCGTCCTATTTTCTCAACTTGTTGTTTCGTTTCCGTTGACTCACCAATATTCACGCCAACAATATCACAACCTGCTTGAGCAAGCCCTAACGCCATGCCTTGTCCCAGCCCTTTATTACAGCCTGTTACAATGGCAACTTTTCCTGTTAAATCAAATAATTGTTGCATAATTCACCCTATTTATCTTATTAATATGACTCAACACAATGCTTCATTGCCCATTACTATAACAAATTCCCCCTACTTTTCAAAATAAAAATAAAACATTTTTTCATTTTTATTAAAAATAAATTTTATTATTGAAATTGTGTTTTTAATTTATTTGCCTTTATAATGTTTCACCTCAATGATGATTAACAGGATTATGATGAATGGAAAAAAATACCCAACCTGACAATGTTGCCGCTGTCCTCAAAGTGTTTAATATTTTAGATATTCTTGCGGAACAAAAAGAAATTGGTATTACCGACTTAGCCACCAAATTAATGATGTCAAAAAGTACCACCTACCGCTTTCTACAAACCATGAAAAATCTTGGCTTTGTTCAGCAAACCGATGATACCGAAAAATATGGTTTAACCTTAAAACTGTTTGAATTAGGCTCAAAAGCCCTAGAATATACCGACTTAATTGAGCTTGCTCACCAAGCCATGAATCAAATTGCGAAACAAACCAATGAAACCTTGCACTTAGGCACATTAGATGGGCAAGAAATTATTTACCTACATAAAATTGATTCAAACTATAATTTGCGTATGTACTCACGCATTGGTCGCCGAAATCCTGCTTATAGCACCGCCATTGGTAAAATCTTACTTTCGCAATATAGCAACCAAGAAGTGGCTGACAAACTCAAAGGCGTAGAATTTATCCCCCATACAGCACACACATTAACCAATATGACACAGCTACAACAAGAACTGGAACAAGTCAGATTACAACATTATGCGATGGATAATGAAGAGCAAGAACAAGGGCTAAAATGTATTGCTGTTCCCATTTATGACCGCTTTGGTAGCATTATTGCAGGTATTTCTATTTCCCTCCCAACTGTGCGTTTTGATCAAGCCCAACTTAGCGATTTAGTCAAACAACTTCATCAAGCAGGCAAAACCGTTTCGCAACAGCTCGGTTATCAACATTATCCTGTTTAGCTAAAAAATAAATGAAAAATAGACCGCACTTTATATAAAAATCACCCAGATTAAACATAATTCGGGTGATTAATCTGTTTTCCCTAAAAATGATAATTAATTCTCAAGGTGTAAGAACGTCCATTACCTAACATTGCATTAGATCGCAAATATTGTTTATCCGATAAATTGCTTACAGCAAAAGTAACACTTATCGGCTCAAAATTCCAACCAATCATCGCATCAATACGATTAAAACTTGGAATATAATAAGCGGTATTTTGTCTTTCATTATAAAAAAACCTTTTACCCACTCGCGTTACTCCGATTTCACCATAAAGATGCTCATTAACTAAATAACGTAAGAATAGGTTACCATTAAAACGCGAAGTGGCATTTAATTGTCTTCCTTCATTGATTGGCTTAGACTTATCTTCTAAGATTTCTGAATCTAACCAACCTAAAGAAGTACGCATATATAAGTTGGACATAACTTGTCCAATAGTACTTAATTCTATACCTTGAGAACGCTCTTTACCTCGTACTTGCCATAAATAAAGATTATTAACGGGATCAGAACGATAGCGAATATTGTAATGGGTTAAACGATAACCTGATAAAGTTGTACTTAATTTATTCTCTAACCAAGTACTTTTAATCCCTATTTCATATTGTTTGGAATATTCAGGATCAGTATTAAATATCTCGGCTTGATCAGTGCTAACCCCTAAATAACTCCGTCCACCATAAGGTGAAAAACTTTTGTTATAAGAAACATAAAAGGTATGATTATCTGTTATATCCCACACAATCCCTGCATTTGGGCTAAAAGTATTCCCTTTATAATGCCGAGAAAGTTGATTAATATTAGTGGAATGGAAACGATAGTGGTCATAACGTCCACCAAGTATAACCTTAAATGTTGGTGTTAAACCGATTAAATCTTGTAAAAATACGCCAACTGAATTTGCTTTGTGCTGATTATTAATGGTTGCATTAGGACGTGTGGTTCTTGTCCAGCTACTCGGATTATAAGGATCAATTTTTTGATTACGCAATGTGGCAAGAATAGGATTTCGTTTTTCTCGGCTATAATCGATCCCTAAGGTTATTTTGTGCTCAATAAAACTTGTATTAAATTCGCCATTTAGGGTTAAACTATTAGAAAGCGTGGTATTTTTCGTTTTTTGCCAAGCATAAGTTTGTGATAACATTTGATCACTTTGGCTAAATGTTCCCGCATAATAATGATCAAAATCTTGATTTGCCGTACGATACCCCAATAACCATTGAATATTCCATTTATCATTCAACATATAGTAAAAATCAGAACGCCAAATTTGTGATTTATCTTTGACATAATCACCTGCTCTTGCGAAACCTATGGTATAGTCTAGTTCCATTTGATCATAAACCGATTTTTCTGGATTACGATCTGGAATACGCCAAACATTATCATAGGTATATTGCCCTGTCCAAGATAAGCGTCCATCATCACTGATAATACTCATACTCGGCGAAATCATTTGATTTTTATTGGAAACCCCTTGTCTAAAACTGTTACCAGCTCTCCATTCTCCTGTCAAACGAACAGCAACATTATCATTGACCACTTGATTAATATCCATATTCATCGCCCTTGTTTTCCAAGAGCCGTAACTCAGCCCAATATTACGGCTGGTTTTGAAATTGGCAGATTTGCTGATCATATTAATAATCCCACCACCACTACTTCGTCCATATAGCACAGAGGCTGGGCCTTTTAATATTTCAACCCGTTCAATATTCGCTGTACTACGGCGTACTTGTCCACTTTCACGAATACCATCACGATAAATACCATTTGCATCAACTTGAAAACCACGCAAATAAATGCTTTCACCCCGCATATCATAACTGGCATCAATACCAGCATTTCCCTCTAAAATTGAACTTAAATCATTCGTGCCATAATTTTTATTTTTTTGGATATTCAATATATCAATAGTTTGTGGTGTTTCTTTGCTGGATAAGTGATTACGTGTTACCGATGCCTCACGATAGTTCATATATCCTTTTAAATGATGAGTATCTTCTGTTGTCATCACCTCAATGGTGGGTAAGGTTACCCTATAATCATTGTTATCTGTATTTGCCATTACCACAGATGAAATAACGCAAGTTGCAATAACGGTCAAAGGAAACAGGGATTTTATTTCGCTCATAAAAAGGCTCCTTATCATTATAATTTATTGAGCGAAAAGTATATTATGTAAAAAAATCAATATAAATGATTTTGATAATTATTATCAATAATAAATCAGGGTAAAAATGTGTAAAAAACTACCGCACTTTAACGCTCCCTCAACATAAGTATCATTTCATATTGACTCATAACCCCTATTTTTCTTTTAATAACCTTCTTCTTGCATATTAGGCAAAAATTGAGCCTGCTGAATACGATATACTTGGCTACTAATTTGCCCATTAGGGTGTAAGGTTAATTCTCGCCAGCCCGGTTGTAGGGTATCTAAGGTAAACTGGTTACAATCAGGCTTAAATTGAATACAGGTGGACGGTGTTGCCATAACAGGGTAGCCTTGCCATTGGCTGTCAACTTGTTGATGAATATGTCCGTATAAAATTCCTTTCACTTGTTTAAAAGGGGCAAGTACATCAGCCAAATGTTGGCTATTACGCAAATTATGCTGATCAAGCCAAGCGGAATTGGTGGATAATAGATGATGATGCAATACAATTAAGGCATATCTGTTGGGATATTCCGTTAAGGTTTGTTGTAGCCAATCTAATTGGTATTTGCTTAGTTCGCCATGCGGTACGCCAAAAACTTGGCTATCCAATAATAGCACTTGCCATTGATCGCCTAAAAGAAGGTGTTTGGCGGGGTGGATATTGCCATAGGCTTGGTTTAATAATGCCAGCATTTTGGGCTGTAAATCGTGGTTACCGGGGATCCAAAAGCAGGTTTTGTCTAATTGCTTGACCAGTTGGCAAAAATGTAAATAGCCTTGTTCACTGCCGTCTTGCACTAAATCTCCTGTTGCCAATACAAGATCATAAGCAAAATCCCGTTGTTTAATTTCAGTTAATACTTGGCAAAAACTGGCAAAAGTATTAACCCCTAATAATTCCGCATTCGTATCACCAAATAGATGAGGATCCGTTATTTGTAACAGTCTAATTACCGATCCTGCTGCGGTGCTTAATGAAAATGAATTTTCCAAGCTAGACTCCTAATACACAAAATAAATAAAACTTCAGACTAATATAGCGAACAACTTTTTAATGGAAATTAAGCTGACTGCCTACCACTTTATACCTTTCCCATAAAAAGTACATAAAGGAAAATCAAAAATGCTAGCGAGATCATATTTTTTAAACAAAAAAGTATGACAAGGTGTAATTTTATAGTCGTTTCATTTTAAAGTGGAATGACTATATAGCCATTTATGCTGTAAATCAGCATAATTTAGCTGTAACCATTGCAATCCTATAACCGCGAGAGAATTATCAATGTCGCCTGAGGCAATCGCCTGATAGGCAAGGGTACGATCAAGCACTTGCACACGAATATCTTCCTGTTCTGTGGCTAACCCATGGATACCCTTTGCTTGGTGTGCATCAACTTTTGCCACGAAAAAATGGATACGTTCTGATACACCGCCCGGACTGTCCCAAACACTAAACAAATAGTCTAAGCATTGTAATGCTATACCCGCTTCTTCTTTTGCTTCTCGCCTTGCCACTTGTTCAGGACTTTCTCCTTGTTCTAACATACCAGCAATCATTTCCAATAACCAAGGTGAACCGCTACCATTTGGCACATAAGCCCCTATTCTCACTTGTTCAACCATAACCACTGCATCTAACTGAGGATCATAAGCGATCACTACAACAGCTTGTCCTTTGGTTAATAATTCTCGTGTAACAATATCACTTGTACCGCCATTAAATAACTTATGGCGAAATTGGATTTTTTGTAGGGTAAAAAAGCCTTGATAAACAATATCTTGTTTCACAATTTCAATATCTTGTTGGCTAAATTGTGTTTTCATCGTTACTCCTGTGTTTATTCTAATGTATTGATAAGTTATTAAGGATTAACCTGATAATAAATGGGAGAATGTGAGGATTGTGGTTGTAATTGCCCATTTTGCCATTGTAATAATAGGGCTTGCCGAATATCGCCATTGCAAAATGCGGCTAAATAAAAAGGAAATTGTTGGCTATACAATAGATTTCCCTTAGGGCAATAAGCCGAACGTAAAATCCTTTGTTGTGGCAAATGTATCACTTCGGATAAATGAGCAATGCCTGCCCCTTGTGATTTTAATATGGCTTCACGCAAGCACCAACAACGATAAAAACCTTGTTCACTATTAGCCTGTTGAGCAAACCAAGCGAGTTCCGCAGAGGGGGCAAAATACTGCATTAAGGCAGAATAATCACGCGGTTTTTGTACAAATTCAATGTCAATTCCTACCGCACTTTTTGCGTTTTTTTGCAGAATGACCGCCACCCAATCGGCAGAATGGCTAATATTAAAATCAAGTTGAGGATCAGCAAATTGCGGTCTGCCATTGTTGGCAAAGGTCATTTGACCAAGCAAATCGGGATCAAGTTGTAAATATTGCAACCCTTGCCATAACAAGAAATGTGCTAACCGTCGTCCTTGGTATTTACGCCATAAGCGTAAATTATGAAGGGGAGTTGTTTGGCATAAACGTTGGTGCAATAACGAAGGCGGAATTTGTTCAAAGGGGAAAGGGTGATGAATATTAGCGTAAAGAATAATAGTGGACATAATAATATTGCCCCGAAACGGGGCTTATAGGATTATTTTTGACTACAAACCGCAATAAAATTCAGCTTATTATCGGGGTTATTAAAGGTTTTAAACATTTTCTTAAAGGTTTCACGATTTTCTGATTTTAAGGCATTTTTAATAATCTTAAAAGTACCTAGTACCCCTTCATCGTAGATCATTCCTGCAGGGGACAGCAGGGTCATTTTCCCTGAATAGGTATCAATATTACGAAAACCACAATCCGCAAATACCGATTTCCAACCAGCTTTGGTTAAGGGGGTGACGGTAATATTAATGGCATCACGTAATTGTGCTATCACTTCTTCCGAATTATCAGAGGTCAGCATCACATCGTGGGTTAATAAAAAACCATTGGGTTTTAGCACACGATAATATTCAGTAACCGCTTTAATTTTGGCTTGTAACGGTAACATAGTAAGCATCGCTTCATTAATAACAATATCAAAGCTGTTATCTTCAAAGGGTAATTTCATCGCATTAGCACGTTGAACATGGATTTTATCTTGCAAATTATGGCTAGCAATATTTGCCTGTGCTTTGGCAAGGGCATTTTCGTCTAAATCTACCCCTTCAATATGACAACCAAATTGCTGAGCTAATCCAATCGCAGTTGTCCCCATATTACAAGCCACTTCAAGCACTTTTTTCTCCGCACTAAAATCCCCATTGGCAATTAACCAATCAGTGGCTTTTTTACCGCCCGGGCGCAAACGGGTTTTACCTAAACGAGCAAGAAAATTATGTCCGACTTCTTCTTTTTTCATCTTTCTATCCTCAATAATTGATCATTCCGTTGCGATTATTACTAGCATTTGATTATTATAAATGAAAATTATTCTAATTAAATAAACAAAAATAAGTATGAGAAAAGAAAAGTGCGGTTATTTTCACCGCACTTTTTTATCTTGTGCCATATACCACAATGGTTTTCCCATGGGCAGAAATAAGATTTTGATCTTCCAACATTTTTAAAATACGCCCAACCGTTTCTCGTGAACAACCCACAATTTGCCCAATTTCTTGGCGTGTAATTTTAATTTGCATACCTTGTGGGTGAGTCATCGCATCGGGCATATGGGCTAAATGTAATAAAGTTTGTGCAATGCGTCCCGTTACATCAAGAAAAGCGAGGTTAGTAACTTGCTTAGAGGTATTTTGTAAACGGCGAGCTAATTGGGCGGTAAGGAACATGAGAATATCAGGGTTGATTTGAATTAATTGGCGAAATTTTTTATAGGAAATTTCAGCAATTTCACAAGCGGTTTTGGCTTTTACCCAAGCAGTACGTTCTTTGGTTTCGTCAAATAAACCTAACTCACCTAAAAAATCCCCTTGACTTAAATACGACAAGATCATTTCCTTGCCTTCTTCATCTTTCACTAACACCGCCACAGATCCTTTAATTAAATAATAGAGGGTTTCTGCTTTTTCGCCCGCATGAATTAAGGTGCTTTTGGCTGGATATTTGTGAATATGGCAATGGGATAGAAACCACGTCAACACAGGATCGGAGGGTTGATAAGGTTTTGGTTGTTGAGTTTGTTCTTGTTGCTCTTGCTGTTCAATCTCTTGTTGTGATTGCTGCTGTTGTGATTGTGATGCAACTCCTTGCATAAATACCTCGCCCAAAAAATGTCCCAATTTAAATTAACCTAAAAATGCCGACTTATCTTTAATATCAAGGCTTTGATGTAATTCTGACCAAACAATAATTGCATCGCCCTGCTTGATTTTTGCTAATAATGTCGCCCTTTTTGTTGCTAGCGGTAATTCTTCCATTCCATAATCGGTTCCCTCACGCAAAATAAAACTTTCCACAATATTAATTAAGGTTTGTTCCTCTAATTCTTGCCAAGGAATAATCATTATGTTTCCTTATTCTACAACTATGCAAATAATGATTCAATAAAACGCCATTGTTGCTCAAAACTTTGGTTTGAATTATAACGAAAATTTGAGCGTACATAACGCATAAATTGCCCTTCACAAACTGTAACTAAATGTGAGGCAATGATACGTTCATCAACCAAAAAAGCTCTGCCCTCACGCAATTTACGCATTTGCAAAATATTGGTAAATTGAAATTCTAACCGATCAAAAAATTGTGCCACTCGTAACTGCAATGCGGTTTCTTCAAACATTAACGCATGCCCTGTTAAAATGCGAGTTACCCCGGGGTTTTTGCGGGCAAAATCCAACACCATTTGCATAATATCTTTAACTCGCTCCATAGTATTGGTTTGCATTTTCATAGACTGGTTAATCCTACTTAATAGGTTTATTTCAATGGAGTCAATTAAGGCTTCAAACATCTTGGTTTTACTTGGAAAATAACGATACAACGCCGCCTCAGAAACCCCCACTTCTGCGGCTAAACGAGCTGTAGTAATACGTTCCATACCCCGTTCTGAATGTAATAAATGGGTCAAGACGGTTAGCACTTGCTGCTGACGTTCTTTTTTGGTTCTTTTTATAATTTGTGTTTGTTCTGCCATTATTGTGTTCCAGAATGTCCAAAGCCCCCTTCGCCTCGCTCGGTTTGGCTAAATTCATCAACAATATTAAACTCAGCTTGTACAACAGGCACAAACACAAGCTGAGCAATACGATCGCCAATGTTAATAGTAAAAGGTTCATCACTACGATTCCATAGCGAAACCATCAAAGGCCCTTGATAATCAGAATCAATTAACCCTACTAAATTACCTAACACGATACCATGTTTATGCCCTAAGCCTGAACGAGGTAAAATAACAGCGGCTAAATGTGGATCAGCAATATAAATGGATAAGCCCGTAGGAATTAATACGGTTTGTCCTGCTTGCACTGTCAAATCTTGCTCAAGACAGGCACGCAAATCTAATCCTGCTGAACCAGAAGTGGCATAGGTTGGTAAAGGAAATTCATTACCCAAACGGCGATCTAAAATTTTCACATCAATTTTTTGCATAATTTACTCTTTTATTTGCGATTGTTGATATTGTTGCAAAATTTCATTTACTAGTTGTTTTGCTAAGATATTCTTATGATTTAAGGCAAGCTGTTTATTACCTGTATGCCAAAATAGATGCAAGGCGTTTTGCTCCGCATTAAAACCTTGTCCTTGTGCAGATACATCATTAGCACAAATCATATCCAGTTTTTTACCTTGTAATTTGCTTTGTGCATATTCTGCCACTTGTTGGGTTTCCGCCGCAAAGCCTACGGTAAAAGGACGATGCTGAGAAAGATTAGCAACATCAGCAATAATATCTGGATTTTTAACTAATTTTAGTATCATTTCATTGCTATCATCAGATTTTTTAATTTTCTGATTTGCCACTTGCTCAACCCGATAATCCGCTACGGCAGCACAACCAATAAAAATTTGATTTTGGCAAGCCAAGGTTAAACTCTGTTGCCACATTTGTTGAGCAGATTCCACGTCAATACGATGCACATTGCGAGGTGTTGGTAATGTTGTCGGACCTGCAATAAGGCTTACTTTTGCCCCCCGTTCAGCAAAGGCTTGCGCAATGGCAAACCCCATTTTGCCAGAACTATGATTACTAATATAACGCACAGGGTCAATCGCCTCTCGGGTTGGGCCAGCAGTAATCACAACGCCTAATCCGACTAAATCTTGTTTTTGTAATAATCGTTGTTGTAACGCAGAAAAAATTTCCTCAGGTTCGGACATACGTCCTGCCCCAATATCCCCACAGGCTTGTTCTCCTGTGGCTGGGCCTATTAGCTGTATTCCTCGTGCGGATAATTGGGTTAAATTGGCTTGGGTAATCGTTTGAGCAAACATTTGCTGGTTCATTGCAGGCGCAAGTAAAATCGGAGCGGCGGTGGCTAAACAAAGGGTAGATAATAAATCATTCGCCATACCTACCGTTAAACGAGCAATAAAATCCGCACTGGCAGGAGCAATAACTACACAATCCGCCCATTTGGCTAACTCAATATGCCCCATGGCTAATTCTGCCTGCGGATCAAGTAAACTGGTTGAAACCGCATTGCCTGAAATGGCTTGCAAGGTAAGGGGCGTAACAAATGCTTCTGCCGCAGGAGTTAATACTACCCTTACTTCGGCTTGTGCTTTACGTAATAAACGGATTAACTCAATACTTTTATAAGCCGCTATTCCGCCTGTAATCCCCACAACAATTCGTTTTTTTTGTTTATCTGCCATTATGCTTTATATCCTTAAAAAGTGCGGTTATTTTACTGGAAATTTTTGTTTTTCTCAAAATAATATCATCGTTTCAAATTAAAATAAGGCAAGGTGGGACGACTATAAAAGGAATTATCCGAGGGAAAATGGATAAATAAATGTTAACTATAATCGTTTTATCTTGAAATCTTTCAAAGTGCAACAACGATATATAAATGGGACTGAAAAATATCAATCGTAAAATATATGAATAAGCATACAATTTACTAGAAACGTGATATGATTACCCCTTTATATTGGGTGAATTATCTTGAGCAAAAATTTATGAATATTCGTTGGAATATTGTGCTATCTATCATTGCATTATTATTGTTAGCTTGGTTTTATTCATTAAATCAAAGTGATGAGAATTTGCATAACCTTATCAAATCCGAAGAAAGCCCAGAATATACAGGGTTAAATATGGAAACTGTGCTTTATTCGCCCACCAACGGTCAACGTCAATATGTGGCAAAATCAAGCAAAGTTGCCTATTTTGAAACCGATGGTCGCACTGAGTTTGAACAACCGATCGTTTATTTATATGGGACGGAGAGCAATCAACCACAACAACAGAGCTGGACATTGCGTGCTGATCTTGCCACCTTAAGCAAAGAAAACTTATTATATTTAACGGGCAATGTGGTGGTGCAAAGTTTATTACCGGATTCACGTTTGCAACGGATTGAAACCCAAAGTGCGGTGGTAAATTTGACAAATCATGATATTTCTTCGGATAGCACAGTGAAAATCAATGGACAAAATTTTGTGACCACAGGACAAAAACTCACTGGAAATTTACAACAACAAATTGCAACCTTACAAGAACAGGTAAAAACACATTATGAAATTAACAATCAATAATTTTGCCTCTAAAACCTTATTAACGGCAAGTTTATTGCTCGCCTCGCTTAGTGCTTGGGCATTAAAAGATGATACGAATCAACCTATTAACATTGTGTCCGATAATCAATCTTTAGATTTAGAACATAATGTGGTTACCTTTACCGATAATGTGGTAATTACTCAAGGTTCAATCGTTATCAAAGCGCAAAAAGTGGTAATTACTCGTCCACAGGACTCAAAACAACAGGAAACCATTGATGCAACGGGTAATCCTGTTACTTTTCATCAGACCATGGACGATGGAAAACCTGTTGATGGCAAGGCTCAAAAAGTACATTACGATTTAGCAAAAGAATTTTTGACCTTAACGGGAAATGCGGAATTAAAACAACTGGATAGTAAAATCAACGGTAATGTGATTACGTATGATGTGAAGAAACAGCAATTAAATGCCGTTGGTTCGCCAAATTCTCGCGTAAGAACGGTACTTTTACCCGCTCAATTAAAAAATAAATAGGTGATGATGATGCCAGTGTTATATGCCGAACATTTAGCCAAAAGCTATAAAAGTCGTCAGGTGGTTGAAGATGTGAGCTTACAAGTCAATTCAGGGGAAATTGTGGGCTTACTTGGGCCTAATGGCGCAGGAAAAACCACCACCTTTTATATGGTCGTAGGTTTAGTACGCCACGATCAAGGTAAAATTCGGATTGACGATGAAGATATTAGCCTATTGCCTATGCACAAACGTGCGCAACGTGGCGTAGGTTATTTACCACAGGAAGCCTCTATTTTTCGCCGTTTAAGTGTCTATGATAATTTAATGGCAGTGTTGCAAATCCGTAAAGATCTGAATGGACAGCAACGGCGTGAGCGTGCCGATGAATTAATCGAGGAATTTAATATTGGGCATATTCGTGATAGCTTAGGGCAAGCTCTTTCTGGTGGTGAACGCCGTCGTGTAGAAATCGCAAGAGCCTTAGCAGCTAATCCAAAGTTTATTTTACTTGATGAACCCTTTGCTGGGGTCGATCCCATTTCGGTAATTGATATTAAAAAAATTATTGTGGATTTACGTGATCGTGGTTTAGGGGTGTTAATTACCGATCATAATGTGCGTGAAACGCTAGATGTGTGCGAACGAGCTTATATCGTGAGTGCGGGGCATATGATTGCCAATGGTACACCTGATGAAATTTTGAATAATGAACAGGTTAAACGGGTTTATCTTGGCGAGCAATTTAAGCTGTAATTTTTATGAAATTTACTGAATTATTGACCCCAGATAATATTCGGCAAGGGGTATTATGCTCTAGCAAAAAACGCTTATTAGAATTAGTGGCTGAAATCCTTGCTCAACAAGGTAACCTTGATCCACATGTATGTTTTGATAAATTGTTTAATCGAGAAAAAGTGGGTTGCACTTGTCTTGGCAATGGCGTTGCTATTCCCCACGCCAAATTACCCTCAGGGGAAAAGCCCTTAGCGGTTTTTATTCAATTAGAAAACCCGATTGAATTTAATGCCGCAGATCGGCGTGAGGTTGATTTATTTTTTGCCATTATGTTGCCAGAGCAACAATGTCAAACTTGTTTACCTATGTTACAAGCATTAGCACAAAAATTAACCGACAAATCCTTATGTAAACAGTTACGCAATGCAAAAAGTGCGGTAGAAATTTGGCAAATTTTTGAAATGGTGGACTTACAATCAGACACATAAATGAGGATAAGAAGTAATGGAAATTATCATTATTAGCGGACGCTCTGGGGCGGGTAAATCGGTCGCATTACGAGCATTAGAGGATATTGGATATTATTGTGTTGATAATCTTCCGTTTAATTTGTTGCCACAATTGATTGATAACCTCGCCGCTAATCAATCCTCGGTGGCAATTAGCTTAGATATTCGTAATTTGCCACGTAAACCCACAATCGTCAATGAAATTTTGGCAAAAATCCCTCCACAACATCAAATTAAAATTATCTTCCTAGAAGCAGATCAAAGTACCTTAATTCGCCGTTACAGTGATTCAAGACGATTACACCCTTTGTCCACGCAAGATTTATCGCTAGAATCCGCTATTGAATTAGAACAACAACAGCTTGAACCTCTTATTCAGCAAGCGGATTTAATTATTGATACTAAAAGCCTCTCAACCCACGAATTAGCTGAAAAATTACGCCAATTCTTGCGAGGTAATGGTGAAAAAGAATTAAATATTGTGGTAGAGTCCTTTGGTTTTAAATATGGTATTCCTCTTGATGCGGATTATGTATTTGACGTACGTTTTTTACCCAACCCCCATTGGGATCCTGTATTACGCCCAATGACAGGGCTAGATGAACCTGTTATCCAATTTCTTGCTAAACATCGTGAAGTCAATCATTTTCTCTATCTTACGCGCAATTATATTGAAACTTGGTTACCTATGTTGGAACAAAACAACCGCAGTTATTTAACCATTGCCATTGGTTGCACAGGGGGCAAACATCGCTCAGTGTATATTGCTCAACAGCTTGGCGAATATTTTCAAGCAAAAGGCAAAAAAGTCAAAATTGTACATAAATCATTGAGTAAACATCAATTATCCCATTAATCATAATAAGGAGAAGTTACCATGAATTTTATTAATGCCATTGGTTTTGGTGTCGCAGGTAATTTTGCTGGGCATTTAGAACAAGCAGGCGAGGCAAAAGATTTTGCCAATGTAACAACGCAAGAGGAAATTCAACCCAAAGCCATTTTTCCCTTTTATGTTCCCCAAGCCAAGGATTTTTTAGCGACCTATCCACTTAGTGCAGATTACATTCGCTTTCCTCGCCAAGGGGCGGATAATTTACAAATTGAGCCTGAAGTCGCGTTAATTTGTGATATTCAATATTCTCAGCAAAAAGTAACCGCACTTATTCCTCGTGCCTTTGCCGCTTATAATGATTGTTCTATTCGCCGTCCTAATGCTAATAAAATTTGTGAAAAGAAAAACTGGGGCGAGCAAACCAAAGGCATTGCCACGAATCTGATTTCATTGACCTCTTTTGATCAACAAAGTGAAATTAACGCATATCGTATCGCTTGTTTTCATCAACGTGGCACAACATTAAATGAATATGGCGTAGATAGCCCAGTATTAAGCTATTCTTATTTTCATCAAAAATTGTTAGATTGGATTGTTGATCGAATGAATCATCAGCCCGATCAAGGGCCAATGAATGATATTTATTCATTAATCCAACAAGCCAATTACCCAACCCAAGCAGTGATTAGCATTGGAGCAACCCGTTATACCCCCTTTGGCGAGAAAAACTTTTTACAAGTGGGCGATAGCAGTATTGTGGTGTTATACCCCGGCGAGCGTTATTCCTCTGCCGAGATAAAACAAATGATCCAGCAACAGCGTTTCCCCACAGATATTTCCGCTTTGATCCAAAAAGTCATTGATTAATCCATAAACTTGGCGATTTTGCCAAGTTTTTTTACATTATAGTCGTTCTCGTTGGCACGCCTTGTTTTATTTTAAATTGAAACGACTATATTTTATTGCTCAATTTTTTATTTTTCCGATCTCCCTCGCAAAATTTTTTCCTTGTACTTTGGCTTTTTCCAATCTTGTTTTATAGTTCATTGTATTTATCTAAGGAGGAAATATGCGTCATTTATTCTCAACAACCTTAACATTATTGATAAGCCTATGGGGTTATGCCAATCCTCCCAATCTTATGTTATTAGAAAATTATCAAGCACAAGACATACAAGGCTGGGTAATGAGCGAAAAACTAGATGGTGTGCGAGGATATTGGGACGGTCAACATCTTTTCAGCCGTAATGGCTACTTGCTATCGCCACCAAGTTATTTTACTCAACATTTTCCCCCTTTCGCTATTGACGGCGAATTATTTAGCCAACGCAATCAATTTGAACAAATCTCCGCTATTGTGCGTTCGGAACAGGATCAAGGCTGGGATACATTAAAACTCTATGTTTTTGATCTGCCAAACCAACAGGGCGATTTAACTGAAAGGTTACAATATTTAAGGGATTATTTAGCTCAAAATCCCACCCCTTATATTCAGATTATTGAACAAATTCCCATTCAAAATCCGCAACATATGCAAGATTTTCTCAAGCAAGTGGAACAAGCTCAGGGCGAGGGTATTGTCATTCGTGATCCCAAAGCACCCTATATGATAGGGCGAAGTCAGCGGATCTTAAAAGTGAAAAGTACCCTTGATGAAGAATGTACCGTTATCGCTCATCATCAAGGACAAGGGCAATTTGCCCAAGTATTAGGTGCAATTACCTGCGAAAATCATCGTGGACAATTCAAAATTGGCTCAGGATTTACTTTAGCCGAACGGCAAAACCCACCAGCCATAGGCTCAGTGATTACTTACCGATATCGTGGGGTAACCAATCAGGGCAAACCACGATTTGCCACCTATTGGCGACAACGAGAGAAATAAAATCAAGCGAGTAACGCAAATCTTTGTTAAAATTCAGCACCAAATAGAATTGTATTTTTAAAGAATAAATTATGCGTGTTTCTGATTTTTATTTTGATTTACCCGATGAACTTATCGCTCGTTATCCTATGGCAGAACGGCGAGCAAGTCGTTTATTACAACTTAACGGCAAAACAGGCGACATTACTCACCGCAGGTTTGCCGATATTGTTGAATTAATTGATGAAGGGGATTTACTGATTTTTAATAATACACGAGTTATCCCAGCAAGAATGTTTGGGCGTAAAGCCAGTGGCGGAAAAGTGGAAGTATTGGTAGAACGTGTTCTCACTGAAAGCCGTTTTTTAGCCCATATTCGTGCCTCAAAATCGCCTAAAGAGCAGGCAGAATTATGGCTTGGCGAGGATAAATTAGGCGAAGGAAAAGGCATTGGGGTAAAAATGCTCGCAAGGCAAGGCAGTTTATTTGAGCTAGAATTATTAGATCAATCTTTGCCCCTGCTTGAAGTGTTACAACAAATAGGGCATATGCCTTTGCCACCTTATATTGACCGCCCAGATGAAGATGCCGATCAAGAACGTTATCAAACGGTGTATAACCAAGTGCCAGGTGCTGTCGCCGCCCCCACCGCAGGCTTGCATTTTGATCAAGATTTACTCGATCAACTAAAACAAAAAGGGGTTAATTTTGCTTTTGTTACCTTACACGTTGGGGCTGGCACTTTCCAGCCAGTGCGTGTGGAAAATATTGAAGAGCATCAAATGCACGCCGAATATGTGGAAGTGCCAGCTCAGGTTTGCGAAGCAATTATTACCACTAAAAAGGCAGGCAAACGAGTGATTGCGGTAGGGACAACTTCGGTACGCTCAGTAGAAAGTGCGGCACAACAAGCCATTGCCAAACAAAGTCGTCAAATCATTGAACCTTATTTTGCCGACACCGCGATTTTTCTTTACCCCGGTAAAAATTTTCATATTATTGATGCTTTAATCACCAATTTTCATTTACCAGAAAGCACCTTAATTATGTTGGTTTCCGCTTTTGCTGGTTATCAACATACCATGCAGACTTATCAAAGTGCTGTGCAACATCGCTACCGTTTCTTTAGTTATGGCGATGCCATGTTTATTGAACAGAAAGCGGAAATATAGTCGTTTCAATTTAAAATTAGGCGAGGCGTACCAACGCTGTATCATTTTAAAGTGGGACAACTATAAAAGACTAAACACAAACGCTTTTAAGCAAAGTGCGGTATAATTTTAAAAATTTTTGTGGGAAAGAGAAATTTGTTATAGGGTAAAAAATGCTTAATGATCCAATCACAGAAATTATTGAGGTAAACAAAAACTGTTATTTACGTTGTATTCAAATGGCAGATAGCCAAGCAATTTTTCAGTTAATTAAACAATATCGTGATTATTTCGCTAACTATCTAGATTGGGTTCGCTTTACCCAACACCCCAAAGATAGCGAAAATTTTATCGCACAGGCTTTAACGAACATAAAACAACAACAGCAACGCGTATTTAGCATTATTTATCAACAACAGTTAGCAGGATTAATTTCTTTTAACCGCTTTGACTTAACCAACAAATCCGCCGATATGGGTTATTGGCTCGCTCCACCTTATCAACATCAAGGCATTGTAAGCCAATCCTTACAAGCATTAATTACCCGCTACCGCCCCGAAATCCAGCAATTTCATCTCTATTGTGCCGTAACCAATCATGCCAGCAACCAAGTCGCAATCCGCAACAACTTCACTTGGCAAGAACGTATCCCAGCACGAGAAAAAATTGGAGATAAATGGGTTGATGATAATCATTATGTGTTTAGTTAAAATTAAAACACTTACAAAAGTGCGGTCAAAACTTTTTATTTTTTGACCGCACTTTACCCCCAATACTCACTAATTTTCCCACTCTGGGAACAACATTTTTATAATATTTAATGTTACTCGGCGAGATTTCCCTTGATAAGGGAAAATATGCATCATCATCATTGGGTTAAAATTTGCCTCAATAACGCCCCAAGAGGTTAGATTGGGCTCAGCAGGTTTGGTTAAATCGGGGATAATTAAATCTACTCCGCATACCGCTGCCCCCATAGCTTGACTAATGCCCACAGCTAATTGTTTATAGCTAGGGTGCATAGCATCAGTCATATCAATACTATCGCCCCCTGTGCTAATATTGGAATTGGCTCGTAATTGGACTAATTGTCCTTTGGTAGGAATAGAAGATGGCGTTAGCCCTTGCTCTTTTAATTGTAATTGTTCAATTTCCCCTAAGGCGATTTTTTTCAATGGTGTGCGACTACCGTCTCCCCGTAATGGGTGATCATTTTTCATTGCCACCAATTCAGCGACTGTATGCTCGCCGTCCCCTTTCACATTGGCAGGCACTCGCAATAAGACCGCTAAGGTTTCATCGCCGAGGACAAAAAAGCGATATTCAGTGCCAACGAGATAATCTTCTATCATCACTTCTTTATCTTCACGAAAGGCAATTTCTACTGCTTTGGCAAAATCTTCCTTATTTTTTACCCCTTGCTGAAAAATGGTAATGCCCAGTCCAAAATTAGTGGATTTAGGTTTAATCACCACAGCACGATTTTCAAATAATGGATAATTTGCCACTGCACGCTCAAGATCGGTAAATTCTACTGATTGTGGAACATTAAAACCGGCTTTCGCCAAGACTTTTTTGGTTACCACTTTATTTTCCATAATTAATGGCGAAATATAGCTGTCATGGCTAGTCATATTGCCATTTTTTACATATTCAATATGCTCGCCAAATTGTAAGCAAAGGAATTGATCCCTTTCATCTAAAATTTCTATTTTGATGCCTTTTTGAATTAAATCAAACATTAAGGCTTGGGTGGAAAGTTCCATATTGGCAAAAGCGGATAGGGCATAAAATTTTTCACAGGCTTGTTGTTTATATTGTTGTGCTAGTTTTGCCCCTAAAATTTGATAATCGCCTGCTTGTTCAATGGCATTCACTAAACGACCGCATAAGGTTTTAGCTGGCTCGGCAAATTGGCTTAATTTGTCTTGCGCAATGGCAATTAGATCTTGTTCCGCCCCTATATCTTTAAGCATAGCAATTAATTGTTGTAGAATTTGCTCGCCCTCTTGACGGAATTTAGTCGGTTGTAACGGCGATTCTAACGCCACTTCTTCCAACATTTTTTTGCCCTGTTCAACCGCACTTTGATCCGCATCTTCTAACCAAATCATCAACAGCACAAAGGTATGAATAAATTTTGCATCAGCCAAACTGATACCGTAAGGCTCAAAAGGGTTTAAATCAAATAAACGAAATTCTAAATATTGAATGCCTTTGTCTAATAAATCCCGTACTTTTTTTGCCCCACGCAAACGCACATTGGAATAAAACTCTTTTTCTGCGATTAATTTCCCCGTATGTACCCAATGTTCCAAGGTGGCAACATAATCTTGTAAGTTCTCAAAAGAAACTTTAATTTCAGGTTCATTAACATAGCCATATTGGCTAGAACGTAGGCTACGCACATATTGCTTAGGAGTTAATGGCGAATTATGGTTAAAATATTCAGCTTGTACCGTTGGCGTAGCGGATAATAAATACACCAAAATCCATTGATAACGTAAGAAATTGCGTGCCATTTTCATATATAAATTATTTTGAAAATCCACCGCACTTTGGTAATCATTTTGAGCGTGAAATAAGGCTTGCACTAATTCAGGGGATAATTGGAAGTTATAATGAATACCGCTGACCATTTGTTTATTTTTACCATAAACCGCAACCAAATGTTCACGATAAGCCACATCTTCGGCATTCTCTAATTGAGCAACTTGAATAGCACTTTCTTCAGGTAATCCTGCAGGCATACTTAACGGAAAAATATATTCGTCTTCAGGCAATGAACGAGCCATTACTTCGTGAATGGCGGATAGCCAACGCAAACTGTCATTGAGGTTGCTACAAGGTGGGGTAATTAATTCTAATTGGCTTTCGGCGAAATCGGTTTGGATATAAGGGTGATAAGCACGATTACCAAATGTTTTAGGGTGCGGTGTAGTTACAATTCGCCCGTCAGCATAAACTCGCTGGCTTTCTTTTTCTAATCCGAAATTGCCTTGTTGAAAGAGCAAACCAAGCTGTTGTTGTTTAATGATCCCTTGAATATCCATAGTTGTCCTTTTTTATATGGCTAATATGCTATGCTAATTAAAAGCGTTATTATCAATAATAATCAAGCAAATGCAAAGATTAAGTTTTTATGAATTATATGTTTTTATCATATTGGTAAAAGAATAAAGAATTCACTTAGTATCCTTGTTATAGCCGTCCCACTTTAAAATAATACCGTATTGGCATACCTTGTCTTATTTAAAATTGAAATGACTATGTCAGAAAAAATGGAAATTGAGAGAAAATTCAAGCGAAAAAGCAAAAATCATATTAAAATATCGCCCTTTGTTTATGGCAAATGGCTATAAATTAAACATAAATATCGAACTGTTTATTCGGTTAAGGAGCAATAATGCAATATCAATTAGACAAAACAGACGGCAGAGCAAGACGTGGACGTTTGATTTTTCAGCGTCCGCAAGGGGAGTTTAGCGTGGAAACCCCAGCGTTTATGCCTGTGGGAACTTATGGCACAGTCAAAGGTATGACCCCTGAAGAAGTGCGGGCAACGGGAGCGGAAATATTGTTAGGCAATACCTTTCATTTATGGTTACGCCCTGGGCAAGAAATTATGCGTAAGCACGGCGATTTACACGATTTTATGCAATGGCATCGCCCTATTTTAACCGACTCTGGCGGTTTTCAGGTGTTTAGCTTAGGCAAGTTACGCAAAATTAGCGAAGAGGGCGTACAATTCCAAAATCCGATTAATGGCGAGCGTATTTTTCTTTCACCAGAAAAATCAATGGAAATTCAATATGATTTGGGGTCAGATATTGTGATGATCTTTGATGAATGTACCCCTTATCCAGCCACCTTTGATTATGCCAAACAGTCTATGGAAATGTCGTTACGTTGGGCAAAACGCAGCCGTGAACGCTTTGATCAATTAGGCAATAACAATGCGTTATTTGGCATTATTCAAGGCGGTGTGTATGAAGAATTGCGTAAAATTTCGGTGGAAGGCTTGGTGGAAATCGGTTTTGACGGCTATGCGGTGGGCGGCTTAGCGGTTGGCGAACCCAAAGAGGATATGCACCGTATTCTAGAATATATTACGCCGAAAATTCCAGCGGATAAACCGCGCTATTTAATGGGCGTAGGGAAACCTGAGGATTTAGTTGAGGGGGTACGGCGTGGCATTGATATGTTTGATTGTGTAATGCCAACCCGCAACGCTCGTAATGGACATTTGTTTGTCAGCAATGGCATTGTCAAAATTCGTAACGCTAAATATCGTGATGACACTAGTCCTTTAGATCCTGAATGTGATTGTTACACCTGTAAACATTACACCAAGTCTTATTTATATCATTTAGATAAATGTGGCGAGATTTTAGGGGCAAGATTAAACACCATTCATAATTTACGTTATTACCAACGTTTAATGGCACAAATTCGCCAAGCCATTGAACAACAACGTTTTGAGCAATTTGTGGTGGAATTTTATGCCAAAATTGGTAAACCTGTACCGCCATTAAATCAATATCATTCGCCTGATTTGGCGGAGTAATATAGTAAAATTAAAGCAAGATAGCGTAGCAAAATGCTTTTTAATGTTAAATATAAAGAGATATGCTCGCTATTTTGTTTTAGAGATCCCTCCCGTTATCTGATTTAAAATACAGTTGTTTTCTGAAATTTTTACTTCCATTTTTTGAATTGGAATTTCTAAGTAAAATAGCTTGCCTATATTATTCCCCTTAATGCCCAAACACCATTTTGTTTTGAATTAATTATACATACTGACAAATTTTATTACGCATTAAGGCTAACCATTGTTTTTTACTATGGTTGGCTTTTTGGTTAACTAATAAGGCTAAGTCTTGATCTTGAGTGTGTGCAATTAAACGTTGAATAGCGGGCAATGTAGCATAAAAAGTGCGGTGCGATTTAGCAAAATTTTTTAGGCTTTGTTGATCTTGTGGACGTAATTGCCAATCCAAGGGCATTTGCCCAAAATAAAGGGATAAAGAATGTTGCTGTAAGCCAATATTACGGCGGAAATATTGCCGAGCCTGTTGGCATAATTGTTGCCCTTGTTCACTAAGCGGATATATTGCTACTGCATTATAATAGCCTGTACTCGCTTCTTTATGCTCGCCAAGGTAAACCAATTCAAACCCTGCTTGTTGCCAAAATTGTGCTAATCTTGGCTGATAACCAAAACTCACAGACAAGTAATCAAGCCCATTGTGTTTGCTAGATTGCTGGGAACATTGTTGGATCAGTTGCTGAATAAGAGCTGAACCTATGCCTTGTTGTTGGTATTGCGGTTGTAATGCTATACGAGAAATACGCAATGCTCTTAATTCACAAGCTAAGGGAAATTGTTGTTGAAAACAGAGTAATTGTGCGACTAAATTGCCTTTAGGGCGACGTATTCCTTGCAAAATTTGTTGTATTAATAGCTTATTTTGCATACCGCCTTCAAAAACTCCCCATATTCCGCCAATTAATTGCTTTTGCTGTTTAGCTAACCAAAATTGCTGTTGATCGCCATCAAATAAACGGCGTAAATCAATCGGTGTAGTACGATAATGGGCTTGTGTCAGCAAACAGTAAAATGGCTCAAGCTCTGCCAAATTAGTGGTTAAATGCGCTTGCGAACAAGCCTCTAACTGAATGTTGGTAGGGGGTATTAAGTTGTCAGGTATTTCCAAATGCGCTTTCTCTAATAACAATAACTTATTCACAAAACATTCTAAAGGATCTTGCTCTGCCCAACGTAAAGGCTGGGTTAAGTGGAAATGTTGTTGCTTATCGGCAATGCTTGGCATAAATTTTAGTTGAAAACCTTGCCCTGTACCTTCATAGCCGTCAAGGGTGGTGGTAAAAAGAATATGCTTAAAATAAGCACTAAATTTATATAAAAAAGACAAGGGTAATCTTGTGGCTTCATCAACCAATAACCAAGATTGAGCGAATTGTTGCGGTTGCAAAGTTAATTGTTGCTCAAGTTGATCAGGGGCAATAAATTGCAGTTTCTTTTGGCAAAATTTTTGCAAAATATTGACCGCACTTTTATTGGCAGCGGTAACATAGACCTCTGCATTAAGTTGATTAGCTAATAACCCCGCTAAAGCTGATTTTCCTCGTCCTCGCCGTGCGGTAAGCACATAATATTTTGCCTGTTGTAACAAAATTTGTTCAATAATGGCTTGTTGCTGTGCAGTCGCCCTCTGATTAACAATAGGCTTAGTGAGGGTAATATTTGTCAATAACGATTTTAAATAAGTTATGTCAGTTAAGGGGGAAAGCGTAGCAAAAAATTGATGATAACATTGTTTAAAATAATGACGAAAATTAACCGCACTTACGGGATAGGTTGCACTATGCCAACGTAAACTGTCTTTATCAGGCTGTTTGTGCCAAGTTTGCCAATCGTTCACCAACATAACTACCGCTCCCCCAGCTTTTAAAGTACCGCTTACAATAGCAAGGCTTTCTAAATGTAGCTGTTGCCGACAATCATAAATAATCAAGCTAAATTCTTGCCCTAATAGGTTGCGAGTTTGCGAGAAAGCCACAAATTTTATTGAGGATAAAACGGGGTTGTCGCCAATCCACACCATATCATCAAGCAAATGCTGAACCAAGTGCGGTGGAATTTCCCCTTGTTTTTGTACGTCTAAAATATAAAGGGAACGGGCTAACACAAAAGAAATCCTATCCTACTCTTTCTCACTAAGATAAGGATCGGCAAAACCAAGTTGTTGCATAATTTCGGTTTCTAGACTTTCCATTTCTTCCGCTTCTTGTGGTTCAATATGATCATAGCCGAGCAAATGCAAACTGCCATGCACCACCATATGTGCCCAATGAGCCAATAGGGGTTTGGCTTGTTGTTGAGCCTCTTGCTCCACTACCTGACGACAAATGACTAAATCCCCCAATAAGGGCAACGCTACTTCCTCAGGGCTTTCAAAGGGAAAAGATAACACATTGGTAGGTTTATCTTTATGCCGATAAGTGGCATTAAGATATTGGCTTTCGGCTTCATCAACCACACGAATAGTCATTTCAATATCATCACGCTGTGGTTTAACCGCTAAGGTCGCCCATTGCTCAAATTGAGCAAGACTAGGCAAATTCTCTTGTTTTTCACAAGCCAGTTGTAAATCAATAATTACCTTATTCATCATTCATCTCATGGGCTAATTGTTCAAGTTTCACTTGTTCTGCATTAAGTTTTTCCAAGCGTTTTTGCTCCGAGCGTTGCTGACGACGGATCTCATCTTCTGCTTCCCATTTATCATAAGCCTGCACTACTTTCGCGACCACAGGGTGGCGTACAATATCTTGGCTCATAAAATAATTAAAACTTAATTCTGGCACATCAGATAACACATCAATGGCATGGCGTAAGCCAGATTTTTGATGGCGAGGTAAATCCACTTGAGTAATATCGCCAGTGATAACCGCTTTAGAATTAAAGCCAATCCTTGTTAAAAACATTTTCATTTGTTCAATGGTGGTATTTTGGCTTTCATCTAAAATAATAAAGCTATCATTTAGCGTACGACCACGCATATAGGCGAGAGGTGCAATTTCAATCACATTACGTTCCATTAATTTTTGCACACGTTCAAAACCAAGCATTTCAAATAACGCATCATAAAGTGGACGCAAATAAGGCTCAATTTTTTGCCCCAAATCACCGGGTAAAAAGCCCAATTTTTCCCCAGCCTCAACCGCAGGACGTGTGAGCAATAAACGTCTTACCTGCTGTTTTTCTAACGCTTCTACTGCTGCCGCCACAGCTAAAAAGGTTTTCCCTGTTCCTGCTGGACCAATACCAAAACTAATATCGTGGCGTAAAATATTATGTAAATATTGAATTTGATTTGCTCCACGAGGTTTAATTAACCCACGTTTGGTTTTAATGGTAGTCGCATAAACCTTACTTTCAGAAGAGGATGTATCCTCATTTTCCTGCAATAACAAACGGCTTTCTTGAATAGCAATATGCACATCTTCTAAATCTAACTCTCGCACTTTACCCTGAATAGGTGCAGTTTCCACATAAAGTTGTGTAATTAATTTCACTACATTATTGATTAAACTTAAATGGTGTGGCTTATCTTGCTCATCATCAGCCTGCAAAGTAAAGGTAAAATTACGGCGAGAAATAACCAAATTAAAAGATTTTTCAATCAATTCAAGATGACTATCAAAAGCACCACAAAGGGATTGCAAACGTGCATTATCCTGTGGTTCAAGGGTAAAGGTTTGTTGATACAATGCTGATTGTCCTCTGATTTACGATAACTCCAATAGAAAAATGGAACAATGATATAACTAAAAATAGCGATAATTATACGTTTTTTTGAAAAAATTTTGTAGTAAATTGTCAGTGAACCCGTATTTAAAGGCTTTATTTATATCAATTTTAGGTAAGATAATTAAAAATGATCTGAGAAATGAATATATTCTAATAACAGGCTGATAAATAACAATATTTTACGTCATCTTTGATTGCTTTTTGATTATTTTTTATTCGTTTTGGTGGCTGTTACAGCCACCAAACAGCCACTAGATGAACATTTAGCAAAATAAGCGAGTGAAAAATTAGCAAAAATTAGGCATAAAAAAAGCCGCCTACTGCGACTAACTTTTTGATTTTATTTATCTTTTTTTGACATTTTAAATGGTGCCCGAGGGCGGACTTGAACCGCCACAGCTCGAAAGCCGAGGGATTTTAAATCCCTTGTGTCTACCGATTTCACCACTCGGGCAATGGAGCGGGAAACGAGGCTCGAACTCGCGACCCCGACCTTGGCAAGGTCGTGCTCTACCAACTGAGCTATTCCCGCATTGCGTTGACTGCTATTTCAATATCAGCAATCAATGACGCGCATTTTACTGACTTATCAAAAACTGTCAATCATTGTTTTTCACTTTTTTGTTTAATTGCCGAAAAAAGACGCACATTAAGGAATAATAGGCACAAAATTGTTTCACTAAGCCTATACTATGTCTAATTTAAAAGCATTTGCATCATTATTCATATTGACAAATCTAAAAATATAGATATGATTTATTGCCATTATGGAAATCAATGAAATCTTAAAAATTTTAAGCAATGAATATCGCTTACAAATGTTGCAATGGCTAAAATCGCCATTACAGCATTTTTCTGTTTATCAAATGGCAACTGAGGAAAAAAACTTTGAGGGTGGTGTTTGTGTAGGAGCTATTGCTACCAAAGCAGGCTTGGCACAATCTGTAGTATCAGGCTATTTAAATTCACTGAAACAAGCTGGGTTAATTGAATCAAAACGGGTAGGTAAATGGACCTATTATCGTTATAACCCAAAAGCGATTGAGAAATTTTTGCAACAATTACAACATTACTTATAACAATAGTCATTTCAATTTAAAATAAGACAAGGCGTATCAACGCTGTATTATTTTAATGTAGGAAGACTATAAAAGTGCGGTGGATTTATCGCATTTTTTATTAAATAAATAAATCTATATTTTTAGATTTAAAGAAATATAAATAGGAGAAAAAATGAAAGTAGAAAAATTTAGCCCCTTATTTCAAAGCTATCAATTCAATAATGGCGTAACCATTAAAAACCGCTTGGTTGTTGCACCAATGACCCATTATGGTTCTCATTCAGATGGCAGTATAAGCGAACAAGAACGCCGTTTTCTCGCTCATCGTGCTACGGATTTTGGTATGTTTATTACCGCTGCCACATTGGTATCATTAGAGGGGAAAGCCTTTGTGGGGCAACCTTACGCTTGTCAAGAATCTGACTTAGCGAGCTTGCAACAACAGGCAAATATCATAAAACAACAAGGTGCTAAGGCTATTTTGCAAATTCACCATGGGGGTGATCAGGCTTTACCGCAATTACTAGCAGGACAATCCCCAGTTTCGCCCTCTGGTACGAATCAAACTCAAACCTTAACAGAAGCACAAATTATCGCCCTTATTCATCATTTTGCTAAAGCAACAGAATTAGCAATACGAGCAGGCTTTGATGGTGTTGAAATTCATGGGGCAAATGGTTATTTAATCCAACAATTTTTCTCGGCACAAACCAATCAGCGTACTGACCAATGGGGTGGTTCATTGGCAAATCGTTTACGTTTTCCTTTAGCCGTTATTGATGCAGTCGAGCAAGTTCGCCAACAATATCAACGTCCCGATTTTATTATTGGTTATCGTTTCTCACCAGAAGAAGCTGGGGAGCGAGGTTTGACGATGACGGATACCTTTGCTTTAATTGATGCTTTAGTGGAAAAACCGCTCCAATATTTGCATATTTCACTTTGGGATTTTTACAAAAAAGCTCGTCGTGGTGCAAACCCTGCATTAACTAGAATAGAACAAATTCATCAACGTATTCGTGGCAAATTACCATTAATTGGCGTGGGTTGTTTATTATCCGCTCAAGATATATTAAATGCATTTAATACTGGTTGGGCTGAATTCATTGCGGTGGGTAAAGCGGTAATGATTAATCCTAATTTGGCGACACTTATTCACACTGGGCAAGAGCATCAAATTGAAGTAACCATTGATCCTGATCGTGCTGATCATTACGATTTGCCTGATAACCTTTGGCAACAACAATTACAGGGACTCGCCTATTTACCACCATTAAAAGATAAAAATTGGCAACCCGTAGATATTTAATTCATCACTTGATAGGGGGATTAGGCTATGGCTAATCCCTTTATCATTTTAGTTATATGATATGGCGATAATGACTTTTATAACCTGCTCGTTTATGCCAAAATAGTAAAATTATTTTCTGGATAAAAGGCAAAGATTAATGACTTATCAATTAGATACTCAACTTGTACAACTTGGCAATCGCACCGATCCTCGTGTTGGTTCAGTGGCAACGCCTATTCATTTATCAACCGCATATAGCCATACGGATATTAAAGGCGTTGCTCCAACAGATGCTTTTGATTACATTCGTACTAAAAACCCTACTCGTAGCGTATTAGAAGAAGGGATCGCAAGGCTAGAAGGTGGCGATAATGGCTTTGCTTGTTCATCAGGTATGGCGGCAATTCAGTTAGTAATGAATTTATTTCGTAGCCCAGACGAATGGATTATTTCAAGTGATGTGTATGGTGGGACTTATCGCCTTTTAGATTTCGCTTATAAAAATAACTATGGCGTTAAACCTGTGTATGTGGATACCACCTCATTAACCGCCATTGAACAAGCCATTACTGCTAATACCAAAGCGATTTTTATTGAAACACCGTCCAATCCCTTAATGGAAGAATCGGATGTCGCCGCTATTGCTAAAATTGCCAAAGCCCATAATTTATTATTGATCGTGGACAATACCTTTCTGACCCCTGTTTTATTCCGCCCAATGGAACACGGTGCTGACATTGTTATCCATAGTGCCACTAAATATTTAGCAGGACATAATGATGTATTAGCTGGATTAGTTGTTACTAAGGGACAAGAGTTAGCTGAGCGTTTATTTTATATCCAAAACGGTGCAGGTCCCGTATTGTCTCCTTTTGACAGCTATTTAACCATTCGTGGTTTAAAAACCTTAGCCCTAAGAATGGAACGTCATCAGCAAAATGCTCAACAAATTGCTCAATTTTTAGCAACTTGTCCACAAATTAGTGATGTGCTTTATCCTAACAAAGGCGGTATGTTATCTTTCCGTTTACAACAAGAAAATTGGGTTATTCCGTTCCTAAAAGCATTAAAATTAATTACCTTTGCAGAGAGCTTAGGTGGCACTGAAAGTTTTATTACCTATCCAGCCACGCAAACCCATATGGATATTCCAGAGCAAGAACGTATTGCTCGTGGAGTATGTAACCGTTTGTTGCGTTTTTCTGTGGGAATTGAACATATTGATGATATAAAAGCAGATTTAACTCAAGCATTAGCACAATTTAAATAAGCTATTAGAGCAATTTATGACATTGTCATTTTGCTTATGTTATTATCCTTTGGAAAATAACATAAGGCTTGAAAAAGCATAATTTGGACTTATTTGAGAAATTATTGTAACAATAACAAAGGAAGAAAAAATGAGTGAAGTTTTACATATTAGTGATGCAAGTTTTGAACAAGATGTATTAAGATCTGATGTACCAGTATTATTAGATTTCTGGGCTCCATGGTGTGGACCTTGTAAAATGATCGCCCCAGTACTTGATGATCTTGCTACTGAATTTGGTGATAAAGTAAAAATTGCCAAAATTAATATTGATGAAAATGAACAAGTTGCCGCTCAATTCGGTGTTCGCAGTATCCCTACTTTAATGTTATTTAAAGAGGGCAAAGCGGTTGCGACTCAAGTGGGCGCACTCCCAAAAAGCCAACTAGCTACATTTGTTGAACAACATATCTAGTTATAAATTAATTCATTATCCAATCAAAAGGTGTAGTTTAAAATGAACTGCACCTTTTTACTTTAGCGTGTAATGGACAAAAATGTGGGATTTTGTCCATTTTTATTCCAAGTGGACAAAAGTGTGAGATCTAATTATTTTTATATCACTCTACAGGCTCTTTTTATTAAAAAAATCCTTTATAAACACAATCTTACGTTCTCTACTTAATCCGTTGTGATTAATTAATTTCCGCTTAAGTTCACTAAATAAACCTTCTAGCCGATTTGTTGTTTTTTCAATATTTAATTCCTCATACTTTTCAAAGGTAAATAAATACCTTTCATCATATTTAATGCTCGCTAATGCCCCTCTTAATCCTTTATGTTTATAAGGAAAATAACCTTTTCATTGCATTTCTCTGAGCGTTCATTCAAATAATCTTGATGTTTTAAATACCAATAATGCAAACGACGAAAAAATCATGTTTTTGGCTTTCTTTTAATGTTTTCACAATAATTTTTATGTACCACATTAATAGATTATTTTTCCTGTTCCTCCAAAGCATCGCGGGCTGAGCGGATACTTTTTTCTAATAAAGGGATACGAGGATCGCTTTTGGGGAGTAGTTTTAACATAGTTGCCCAAGAGACGATTGCCATTTTATAGTCTTCTTGTTCAAAGTAATGGAACGCCAGTAAACTTAGGGCTTGTACATTGGTATGATTAGCGCGTACTAAGGCTTTTAATAATTCTTCCCCTTTAAATTTGTCCGAAGGATCTTCGGAAAACATTAGGATACGTGCGTAGCTGAGTTTGTATTCTTCGTTATCAGGAGCAAGCTGATAGGCTTTAGCATAGCTGTCATGAGCAAGTTGTCCTTGATTGAGGTTCATGGCAAGTTGTCCTAGTAACCACCATTTGCTGCTGCCTTGCGGATTATTGTGTAAATATAAGCGTAGTGCGGTGGCAAATTCTTGTAATTCACTGTCGCTCATAGGATTTTGTTGTTCTTCGCTTAAACGTTGATAAAAATAGGGTAATTTTTGTTCTGTTTGAGCGAAGTGGTGTTCTGTTTGCCAAGCACCGACATGAAAATAAGCAAGGCTTGCGATGATAGTGATAACTAACAAGGCGGAGCTAAACCAAATCTTGTTGATTTTTGTATGTTTTGATGATGTTGAATTGGTGTTTTGTGCTGGAATATCATCAAGTAATGCTTGTTGTAATTCTAGTTTGAGCTGTTGGCTATTGTTGTGTAAACCTAGGGCTTCTTCTTGTGCTAATTCTTGTAACCTATCTAAGTAAAAGGCTTTATTGAGTTCATCACGTTGATGTATGCTGTCTTTTTTTTGTGCTGTGTTGTTTTTTAGTAGTGGGTAAAAGCAGATAACAGCAATGATAAGGGTAAATACTAAGGCGATAATCCAAAAAATCATTGTTTTTCCTCATTTTTTAGAATATTGGCTAAACGTTGTTGCTGTTCTAAATTCAGCTCAGTTGTTGAGGAGGGATTGGAGGTATGACGAGATTTTTTAAATACCAGTAGTATCCCTAATCCAATCAACAAGATAGGTGCAATCCATAGGATAAGAGTGGAGGCGGTAATGGGTGGGTCATAACTGACAAAATTGCCATAACGTTGCACCATATAATCCACTACTTCTTGTTTTGATTGCCCTTGTTTGAGCAATTCTAAAACCTTATGACGCATATCTACGGCAATGGTGGCATTGGAGTCGGCGATATTATTATTTTGGCACTGCGGGCAGCGTAGCTGTTGTGTTAGGCTATGGTAATCTTGTTGCTGTTGAGCGGAATCAAAATCAAGCACGTCAATGCTTGCCCAAAGGGGGAAGCTAAACAGTAAGCAGAAAAGTGCGGTCAGTTTTTTCATTATTTTTGTTCCGTAAAAAGTTGTTGATAAATGGGCTGTAATTTTTGTTGCCACACTTGTGCATTGATGTCGCCTGTATGACGATAATGAATAATGCCTTGACCATCAATAATAAAGGTTTCGGGTGCGCCATAAACGCCTAAATCTAAACCAAAAGAGCCTGTTTCATCAACCAATACGGCTTGATAAGGATTTTTTAACTGTTTTAACCAGTCAATGGCTTTTTTGCGGTTATCTTTATAATTTAGGCCAATAATGGTTATTCCTTCATCGGCTAATTGGTTGAGGTATTGATGTTCAGCATAACAAGTAGGACACCAAGTTGCCCAAACATTGAGTAAAATGGGTTTTCCTTGTGCAAATAATTGTTGATCATATTGTTGTTGAGCAAAAAGATCCTGCAAGGGGCGTGTTGGTACAGGTTTACCAATTAAGGCGGACTCAAGGGCTTTTATATCTTCTCCGCCCGCATTGCGTTGAAGTTGGACGAAGAAAGTGAGGGCTAACGCCAGAAAGAGGATTAATGGGATATAAAGTTTTTTCTGCATAATCGGCATTTACTCGTTATTTTTTATTGGTGGTTAAGTTTAAACGATAACGGCGGTCAAAGAGGCAAAGTAGTCCACCTAATGCCATACTGACACCGCCGAACCAAATCCAGCGTACAAAGGGTTTATAATATAAACGTAATGCCCAAGAACCATCGCCAAGGCTTTCGCCGAGTGCCACATATAAATCTCGCTGTAACCCCCAATCAATAGCGGCTTCGGTCATGGTCATTTTACTAACAGTATAAAAACGTTTTTCTGCATAAAGGGTGGTAATGTGTTTGCCTTGGCGTGAAATTGCTACTTCTGCTTTACCCCCTTCATAGTTTGGTCCATTGGCTTCGTGAATGCCCTTAAATTGAAATTGGTAATCAGCAATTTCTGCGGTATCGCCAATTCGCATACGCACATCACGTTCCACGCTGTAATTTTGGCTAAAGGCAATTCCCCAAACGGTCATCGCCACACCAAGATGGGCGATGATCATTCCCCAATGGGAACGAGAAAGTTTGGTTAAACCGTAAAAAAAGGAAGTGCGGTGCGTGGCACGTTGATGCAATTCATATAGGCTTAGCAATACAATGAAAACAGCCATCATAACGCCAAGTACGGCACTGGTTTTAAGTTGATCTTGTAGCCAATAAGGGAGTACAAAGCCTGCAATTAACATTATCACTAGGCTAATTATCACAGGTTTAACAATGGCTGAAACTTGATCTCGCCGCCATTTGACTAAAGGTCCAATGCCCAATAAAAAAGCAAAAGGGATCATTAATATTAGGAACATTTGATCGAAAAAAGGTGCGCCGATAGAAATTGTACCTAAGCCAATTTGTTTATGTACCAAAGGCAGTAATGTGCCGAGTAAGACTACGCAAAGTGCGGTCATTAATAAAATATTATTTAATAGCAACATTTTTTCTCTTGAATAAGGTTGCGCATTATCCATAGAGCGAATTTGGCTACCTTTGTAGGCATATAACGCCAGTGAACCGCCAATGACTACAATTAAATAAGAGAGAATATATAAGCCTCGAGTAGGATCAGAGGCAAAGGCGTGTACGGATACTAAAATGCCTGAACGTACTAAAAATGTGCCTAATAAACAAAGAGAGAAAGCAAGAATGGCTAATAAGACAGTCCAAGCCTTAAAGCTCCCTCGTTTTTCGGTTACCGCTAGTGAGTGAATTAAGGCTGTACCCGCTAGCCAAGGCATTAGCGAGGCGTTCTCCACAGGATCCCAGAACCACCAGCCACCCCAGCCGAGTTCATAATAAGCCCACCAAGAACCGAGTACAATACCAAGGGTCAGGAATAACCAAGCCGCCATGGTCCAAGGTCTTGACCACCTCGCCCAAGCGGTATCTAATTTGCCACTCATTAGCGAAGCAATAGAAAAGGCAAAAGCCACTGAAAAGCCCACATAGCCCATATAAAGCAAAGGGGGGTGGAAGATTAAGCCGATATCTTGTAATAGCGGGTTGAGTTCCCGACCGTCAACAGGGAAATCGGGGAAAGTGCGACTGAAAGGATTGGAGGTAAACAGGACAAAAATAAGAAATCCTACGCTAATAATTCCCATAATACCCAATACCCGAGCAATAGCTTCTTGCGGTAATTTGCGGCTAAAAATAGCCACTGCTGCACTCCAGAGGGTTAATAACCAGATCCATAATAATAGTGATCCCTCGTGTGACCCCCAAGTGGCTGAAAGGCGATAGTAAAGAGGTAATTGGCTATTTGAATTATTGACAACATATTGTACGGTAAAATCATTCACCGCGAACAAATAAAATAAGCATAAGAAAGAAACACTTAAGCTAATAAAAAGCCCAAAAGTCATTGGGCGAGCCAATGACATAAGTTGGGTATGTTGTTTTTCAGCCCCCCACAATGGGAAAATTGCTAACAGAATGGCAATAGCTAAACTCAAAGCAAGGGCATAATTTCCTAATTCGGCAATCATGGATTTGCCCCTTGCTGTTTGAGCATACGATCTCGTTCGGATTCTTGGCTAAGATCGGAGATCCCCATGGGTTGATGTACTTTTTGCATTTGTTCTTCTAATTCAGGCGGTACATAATTTTCATCGTGTTTTGCAAGGACTTCCGTTGCTTGTAAAACAGTTGGTTCAATTAATAATCCTTGGGCAACAATGCCTTGTCCTTCACGAAATAAATCAGGCAAAATCCCTTCATATTGTATGGTTACCGCAGGACCAATATCATTTAAATCAAATTGTACTTTTAAACTATTAGGATCACGTTGTACCGAACCTGTTACCACCATACCACCAATACGGATTCGTTGCCCTACCCGAGGCTTGGTACTGGCATCATTATTTTTACCGTAAACCACTTCTGTTGGGGTGTAAAATAGATCAATATTTTGGCGTAAAGCATAGAGCATTAAGCCCAAGGTAATTGCAACGCCGATTAAGACAAATAGGACAATAGCAAGCCTTGATTTACGTCTTGGGGTCATAGTTGATGTCCCCCAGATTGTTGGGCTTGTTGTAAACGTTGTTCACGTTGTTGTTGACGCTGAATTTCCGCAAAGACTTTTCGTTTTCCAGCAAGGCTTTGGGCAAATAAAACTAAAATAGTAACAAAACAAATACCATAGGAAAGCCAAACATAAAAGCCATAGCCTCCCATATTAAGAAAATCACTCCAACTGGAAAAAAACATATTACCTCCTAATTCAATCTAGCTTGTTGTGCCAAATTTTTTACCCACGCACGTTTGGCATCTTCTTGTAATAAAGCGTTACGATAACGTATTAACATTAGCCAAATAAATAAGGTTAAAAAACCAAATATTGCCAAGATAAGTGGAATTAACATTGGGGTCGCAATGGAAGGTTTTTCAAATTTAGTAATGCTGGCACCTTGATGTAAGGTATTCCACCATTCCACCGAGAAATGAATAATGGGTAAGTTGACAACTCCCACCAAAGCTAACACACTTGCCGCTTTTGCTCCCACATTGCGATCTTGAAAAGCGGAATAAAGTGCTAATACACCTAAATAGAGAAAGAATAAAATTAATTCAGAGGTTAAACGTGCGTCCCATACCCACCAAGTTCCCCACATGGGTTTACCCCAAATTGCCCCAGTAACCAAAGCTAAGAAAGTAAAAACTGCCCCAATGGGTGCCATAGCAATCATGGCTAAATGTGCTTGTTTTATTTGCCAAACTAACGCAATCAATGCCGCAATCGCCATTGAGCCGTAAACTCCCATTGACCAAATGGCAGTAGGCACATGGACATACATAATGCGGAAGCTATTACCTTGTTGATAATCCGCTGGTGCAAAAGCTAAGCCCCAAATTAAGCCAATGCCTAGTAAGGCAAGGGTTAATAGGGCAAAGAAAGGGATAAATTTACCACATAAATGATATTGGGTTTCTGCTTTGGCATAAGGGTGTAGCCATTTCCACATAATTTGAATATCCTTTGAATATCAACAAATCTCATCGTTTTTACGAGGCGACATTCTAGCATAATAGGCAATGATAAACCCTTGAGTTATCTACCTCTTTAGGTGTAATTCAGTATAACTATTGATCTATCTCAAGGTTATGCTTGGCAAATGTTGCTCGTATACTGTGGATTTTACTGTTTGCTTGATAAAAATTTTTTCAAAACCCACCGCACTTTTTTCCTGATGATAACATTCGTCATTTTGAGTGGTTCGTGATATGCTTAGACGATTTTATTATTTATTGGCAAAATGAATTTGTTATTATGCAACAACATCAACATTTAACTCAGCAAGGTTTTGCTGATTTACCTATTCACCCAAAGGTGTTACGAGCCTTACAAGCAAATGGGTTTGATTATTGTACGCCGATCCAAGCTCGCTCTTTGCCTTATAGTTTACAAGGGCGAGATATTGCAGGGCAGGCACAAACTGGGACAGGTAAAACTTTGGCATTTTTAATTGCGACCTTTCATCATTTGTTACAATACCCACGCAATTCGGCGGGGCAGCCTAGAGCATTGATTTTAGCCCCAACTAGAGAGTTAGCGGTACAAATTGAACAAGATGCGAAATTACTTGTCCAATACACTGGTTTAACCACCGCTTTAGCTTATGGTGGTGATGGCTATGATAAGCAGATACAAGCCATTGAGCGTGGGGTTGATGTCTTAATTGGTACAACAGGGCGTTTAATTGATTATTATAAACAGGGCATTATCCGTTTAGACGATGTGCAAGTGGTGGTGCTTGATGAAGCAGATCGAATGTTTGATTTGGGCTTTATTCGTGATATTCGCTATTTAATGCGGCGTTGTCCTGCCCCTTGTGAACGTTTGACAATGCTATTTTCTGCAACCTTGTCTTATAAGGTAAGGGAATTAGCTTTTGAGGATATGAATGATCCGCAATATTTAGAAATTGAACCCACGCAAAAGACAGGGCATCGGATTAAAGAGGAACTGTTTTATCCCTCTGATCAAGATAAAATGGCGTTATTGTTGACCTTGATTGAGGAAGAATGGCCTGATCGTTGTATCATTTTTGCTAATACTAAACAGCGTTGTGAGGAAATTTGGGGCTATTTAGCTGCAGATCAGCATCGTGTGGGATTATTAACTGGCGATGTGGCACAGAAAAAACGCTTGTCTTTGTTAAAACAATTTAGTGAAGGTAAATTGGATATTTTAGTGGCAACGGATGTGGCGGCGAGAGGCTTACATATTGCGGATGTTACCCATGTGTTTAATTATGATTTGCCTGATGATTGTGAGGATTATGTTCATCGTATTGGACGGACAGGGCGAGCGGGCGAAAGTGGCGTGTCTATTAGTTTTGCTTGTGAGCAATATGCGATGAATTTACCTGCGATTGAACAATATATTGGGCATCGTATTGCAGTAAGCCAATATGATCCTGAAGCGTTAAGACAAGATTTACCTCGTCCTTGGCGGCGAAAAAATTCGCTAAAAACGCACCGCACTTTTCATCGTTCGGCAAAGCCCTCTTATCTGGGCAAAGGAAAATTTAAATCTTGATAGAAAATGGTTGTCGTTATTGACAATACTTTTATAAGAAGGAAATGGTTTTGACTCAACTTGAATTTATTCTTGATAAATTAGATGACTTAAAAGGCACTGATATTTTGCATCTTGATGTGCGTGGTAAATCCCCTATTACTGATGATTTAGTGATTTGTACCGGTAATTCCAGCCGTCATGTGCAGTCTTTAGCACAAAAATTGGTAGAAGAATGTAAAAAAGCAGGAATTGATGCCTTTGGTGAGGAAGGAAAGGAAATGGCTGATTGGGTCGTGGTGGATTTTGGGCAAGTGATGGTGCATATTATGCAACAAGACAGCCGAACATTGTATCAGTTAGAAAAATTATGGTGTTAATTTTATTACCGTTATAGCTTGAAATCACATAGTGTTGGCACGCCTTGTTTTATTTCAAATGAAAGCGGTTATATTTTGTGGCGAATAGATAAATGAAAATCCAATTAATTGCGGTGGGAACGAAAATGCCAAGTTGGGTCAAAACGGGTTTTGAAGAATATCAACGCCGTTTTCCTAAGGATATTCCCTTAGAATTGGTTGAAATTCCTGCGGGGAAACGAGGGAAGAATGCCGATATTAAACGCATTTTAGAGCAAGAGGGCGATAAAATGTTGGCAATTTGTGGTAAAAATAGCCATATTGTTACCCTTGATATTCCGGGCAAGGCTTGGACAACGGAGCAATTAGCTAAGCAATTTGAGGGGTGGCGTAATGATGGGCGAGATATTGCTTTATTGATTGGAGGACCGGAGGGATTATCGCCTGCTTGTAAAGCTGCCGCTGAAAGTAGTTGGTCATTGTCGCCATTAACCTTGCCACACCCATTGGTGCGGATTGTGGTGGCAGAAAGTTTATATCGTGCTTGGTCATTACTTACCAATCACCCCTATCATCGAGAATAATGGGCTATGGATCTTAAGAAATTCCTTGCTCAACCCCAATATGACCCCATTCGTGATGCCAAAGCAGAACGAAATTTATTTGCACGCCGAGCATTACTGGCTTTCATTGGTGTGTTATTGCTGACCGCAATTTTGCTCACGAACCTTTATCATCTCCAAATTACCAATTATCAAACTTATCAAACACGTTCTAATGGTAATCGGATTAAATTATTGCCGTTACCGCCCACAAGAGGGTTAATCTATGATCGTTATGGTAAGTTATTGGCGGAAAATTTAACTTATTTTGGGTTATATGTTGTGCCTGAAAAAGTAGAAAATTTAGACCGCACTTTTGATGAGTTGCGCACTTTAGTGGGGCTGACTGATGAAGATATTGAGGGATTTAAACGTGAACGTCGGCGTGCTTCCCGTTATACCCCTATTTTGCTGAAACCTGATTTAACTGAGGAGCAAATTGCTCGTTTTGCCGTTAATCAGTATAACTACCAAAGTATGGATATTCGTCCTTATTTTAAACGTCATTATTTATATGGCGAGCCTTTAACCCATATTTTAGGCTATGTGGGCAAAATTAATGACAAAGATGTAGAGCGTTTAAAAACAGAGGATAAATTTGCCAATTATGCTGGTACACATGATATTGGTAAGCTCGGTATTGAGCGTTATTATGAAGATCAGCTACATGGCGTAACGGGCTTTGAGGAAGTTGAAACCAATAATCGAGGTAAAGTTATCCGTACTCTGCGTGAACAGCCTGCGGTAGCAGGAAAGAGTATTCAATTAACCATTGATTTAGAATTACAGCGTTATGTTGCTGATTTAATCAGTGGCTATAATGGGGCGGTTGTGGTTTTAGATCCAACTGATAATAGTATTTTAGCTATGGTAACCAACCCCAGTTATGATAATAATTTATTTGTGGGGGGGATTTCGGTTGCCGATTATCGCCGTTTATTAAACGATGATGATCGCCCTTTATATAGTCGGGCTACTCAAGGTGCGTATCCGCCAGCTTCTACGGTAAAACCCTTTATTGGGGTATCCGCTTTACAAGAAAAGGTCATTACCACAAATTTAACTATTTGGGATCCGGGTTATTGGGTATTACCCAATACCACTAGACGCTATCGTGATTGGAAAAAATCAGGGCATGGTAATACGGATTTAAATAAGGCGATTATTGAATCTTCCGACACCTATTTTTATCAACTTGCTTATAATATGGGGATTGATCGGTTATCTGAGGCAATGAAAAAGTTTGGTTTTGGTATGACCACAGGGATTGATTTGCGTGAAGAATCAACGGGGATTATGCCAGATCGAGAATGGAAACAACGCCGTTATAAAAAACCTTGGGTGCAAGGGGATACCATTCCTGTGGGGATTGGGCAAGGTTATTGGACAGCAACGCCATTGCAACTGGCTAAAGCCACCAGTATTTTGGTGAATAATGGTAAAGTGCATACGCCACATTTAATGAAACAAATTATGGGTGATGAAATAGAAACTTATCAAGACCCTTTGTTTTATCCTGATATTAATGAACCACCACAACAATATTGGGACGCGGCTAAACGTGGTATGTGGGGCGTGATTAATGCTGCAAATGGTACTGGACGAAAAGCCTTTGTGGGGACAAATTATGTGGCAGCAGGTAAATCGGGAACTGCGCAGGTCTTTAGTTTAAAAGAAAATGAAACTTATGATGCCAAGAATTTGTCAAAGCATTTGCACGATCACGCTTGGTTTATTGGTTATGCACCTTATGATAAGCCTAAATTGGTTATTTCCATTATTTTAGAGAATGCAGGGGGAGGAAGTTCTAATGCTGCCCCAGTGGTACGCCAAATTATGGATTATTATTTGAATGTCCGTTTGCCACAAGTGGAGAAAATGCAACAAGACCAGTTAAACTCGGCACAAGCTAAGGATAATCTTAATGAATGAAAAAAGTTTGCTATTGCGTTTATGGCAACGTTTACACCTTGATTTGTTATTATTGCTCGGATTGATTGTTATTTCTGGCTATGGCTTATTGGTGTTATATAGTGCCTCTGGTGGCAATCAAGCTATGTTCCGTAATCGGGTTATCCAAGTGGCATTAGGTTTTGTGGTGATGTTAGTGATGGCACAGTTTTCGCCACGTTTTTACCAACGCATTGCCCCTTATTTATTTATTGTTGGCATTATTTTATTAATTTTAGTGGATTTTGCTGGAACAACCAGTAAAGGGGCACAACGTTGGCTTGATCTAGGAATTATCCGTTTCCAGCCTTCGGAAATTGTAAAATTATCCGTTCCCTTAATGGTGGCGGTTTATTTAGGCAAAAAGAGTTTACCACCAAAACTCTCTAATACCTTGATTGCCTTAGGATTAATCGTTGTTCCTACCTTGTTGGTAGCGATTCAACCTGATTTAGGTACCTCAATTTTGGTTAGTGCCTCGGGGGTTTTTGTGGTATTTTTAGCGGGTATGAGCTGGAAACTAATTGCCACTGCGGTAGTGGGTTTAGCAGGCTTTCTCCCTATTTTATGGTTATATTTAATGCATGATTATCAACGCACAAGGGTAATGACCTTATTAGATCCTGAAAAAGATCCATTAGGTGCGGGGTATCATATTATCCAATCTAAAATTGCTATTGGTTCGGGAGGGTTATTTGGCAAAGGTTGGATGCAGGGAACACAATCTCAACTAGAATTTTTACCAGAACCCCATACAGATTTTATTTTTTCTGTATTAAGTGAGGAATTTGGTATGTTGGGTGTGTTAGTATTATTGGCAATTTATTTATTTATTGTAGCAAGAGGATTAATTATCGGAGCGCAAGCCGAAACAGCGTTTGGGCGTATTTTGACCGGTGCATTGACCTTGATCTTTTTTGTTTATGTTTTTGTGAATATTGGTATGGTAAGCGGTATTTTACCTGTTGTTGGTGTGCCATTACCATTATTCAGCTATGGCGGTACTTCTTTTGTTACCATTATGGCAGGCTTTGGTTTGATTATGTCAATCCATACCCATAAACAAAAATTATCAAATAAAGATTAACTAGGAAATTGATATGACTAAAAGTAACAAGATATTAACGATTTTATTGGCTTTTTTGTTTGTGAGTTCGCCTACTCTTTATGCTAAATCAGAAACAAAAACGCTCTATGGGATTACTGGGGCAAAGTTAGATAAACAAACCTCTTTAGCAAGCCCAACAACCTATCAGGTTAAAGGAAAATCCTATACAACTAAAGCCACTGATGAGGCAAAAAATTATTCTAAGGTAGGGACTGCCAGTTATTATCATAGTAAATTTAATGGGCGTAAAACCTCAAATGGCGAAACCTATAATCAAATGGAATTTACCGCAGCACATAAAACCTTGCCGATTAATTCTTATGCGTTGGTTACTAATTTAACCAATAATCGTAAAGTGATTGTTCGCATTAATGATCGAGGTCCTTTTGTTAATTCACGCTTAATTGATCTTTCTCGTGCAGCGGCTAAAGAGATTGGTATGTTAGGAGCTGGGTTAGCAAAAGTAAAAATTGAGGCGCTTCATGTTGATCGGGCAGGTAAAATCTCGGGAGCAGGTGTTGATACCTTAGCTAAACAAGCTAAAGACACAAGTCGTTTGGTTCTGGGGGAAACGAGTACAATGCTGGCGAATAATGCAAGTAAAGCCACAGGCATATCAAGTAAACAACCTTCAGCGACCTTAGTGAACACTGATCGCCTTGTTGCAACACAAAATAGTGAAGTCAATAAAAGTGTGGCAAGTAATTATGCAGTGCGTATGAAAAACCTTGAAAGCGAAAATCAAGCACAAGATCTGGTGGAAAAATTGGCGATGAAAAACGTTAAAACAGAGATTACTCAAGTAGGCGAGGAGTACGAAGTATTATTTACTGCATTAAATAGTCAGCGAGATATTAATCAAATTAAACAAAAATTAAATCAATTAGATAACGCCCAATCGGTATCCTTATATACTTATAGTTATTAATTATTTTTGAAACAGCAAATTTTATTTTTATAACAAGGAGCAAGGAGTTTTATGCTAACTACTGTTATTCGCAAAAGTAAAGTAACCATTTTAGCGAGTTTATGTGCCATTTCATCGTTTTCTTTCGCTCAAGATGTGGATTATGGCATTACACCGCCACAAATTAATGCACAAACCTATATTTTAATGGATTATCATTCAGGCGCAGTGTTAGCCGCCTATCAACCTGATCAACGGCAAGCACCTGCATCATTAACCAAAATGATGACCAGTTATGTGGTAGGCGATGCGATTAAACGTGGCGAACTGCACCCAACAGATATGGTTACTATTACCGAAAGTAGTTGGGGACGAAATTTTCCCGGTTCTTCCAAAATGTTCCTGAATTTAAATCAACAAGTATCCGTTGATGATCTTAATCGTGGCATTATTATTGTTTCTGGTAATGATGCTTGTGTTGCTATTGCAGAATATTTATCAGGTTCAACCCAAAATTTTATTGATCAAATGAATAAATTTGCACAGCAATTTGGGCTTAAAAATACCCATTTTGCCACAGTGCATGGTTTAGATCATGAAGATCAATATTCTTCGGCTCGTGATATGGCGATTATTGGTGCACATTTAATTCGTGATTTACCAGAAGAATATAAAATTTATGCGGAAAAAGAGTTTACTTTTAACAACATTAAACAGCCCAACCGCAATGGGTTATTATGGGATAAATCATTAAATGTTGATGGCATTAAAACAGGGCATACCAATCTAGCTGGCTATAATTTAGTGGCATCGGCAACACAAAATAATATGCGTTTAATTTCAGTGGTCATGGGGGTAGAAACCCTCAAAGGTCGTGAGGTTGAAAGCAAAAAATTATTACAATGGGGACTTAGTCGTTTTGATACCTTTAAAACCTTAGAAGCGGATAAAACGATTTCGGAGCAAGCCATTTATTATGGCAAAGAGAATAAAGTCGCATTAGGGGTATTACAAGATGCCTTTATTACCATTCCTAAAGGGCGTAATGCCGATCTTAAAGCACGCTATGAATTAGTGGATAAATATTTGCAAGCTCCATTAGCCAAAGGACAAGTGATTGGTAAGGTAATTTATCAGCTTGATGGAAAAGATATTGCCGAAGTGAATTTGCAAGTGTTACAAGATGTAGAAGAAGCGGGCTTTATTGGGCGAGCTTGGGATTGGATTGTGCTAACCGTAAAAGGATTATTTAGTTAGCTTGTAAAAGGAAAAATTGTCCTTATATTTTATTTTGGTAAAATATCTTTTACAAAGAGCGGTGAGTTTTGTAACATTTTTGCAAAACCTCCGCTTTACTATATTTTTACCTGATAATTTTATTGATAAGAATAGTTGATGAGAGAGAAAATAAGATGAGTAAAGAAGTAAATTTAAGCGAATTACCCCAAGCGAGTTTAAAAGAATTGTTGGAATTTCCTTGTGATTTTCCTTATAAAATTATGGGCGAAGCACACCCAGAGCTATTAGACAATGTATTAGAAGTGATCCAACGCCATGCACCGGGTGATTACTCTCCCGTTGTGAAACCTAGCCGTACGGGTAAATATCATTCCATTACCGTAACCATTAATGCGAAAGATATTGAGCAAATTGAAAAATTATATAAAGAGCTCGGAGAGCTTGAACGAGTGAGAATGGTGCTATAACCTTGATAGATCATGAATAAAATAGAACAACAGGATAAACAGGCAAAACGCATTATTGTGCGTCAACTAGGGCAACAAGATTACCAAAGCATTTGGCAAAAAATGCAAGATTTTACCGATCAACGCCAAGCGGATACCGCCGATGAAATTTGGCTTGTTGAGCATTTTCCTGTTTTTACCCAAGGACAAACGGGAAAAGCCGAGCATTTATTGCGACACAGTGAAATTCCCGTAGTGCAATCAGATCGTGGTGGGCAAATTACTTATCATGGGCTAGGACAGCAGATTATGTATATCTTGATTGATATTAAACGTAAAAAACAGCGTAATCTTGCTCCCCATTCAACAGCTGAACAAGCCCCATTGACGGTGCGACAATTGGTTTCTACTTTAGAACAAACAGTAATACAAACCTTAGCGGATTATGGGGTAGAAAGTTATGCAAAAGCTGATGCGCCGGGGGTTTATGTGAATGAACAAAAAATTTGTTCATTAGGCTTGCGGATTCGGCGTGGTTGTTCCTTTCATGGTTTAGCATTAAATATTAATATGGATTTAACCCCCTTTTTAAACATTAATCCTTGTGGTTATGCTGGTTTGGAAATGTGTCAATTAGCGACATTAATTGATGAACCGAGTTTGCGTTGTGAACCCGTTGCCAGCAAATTGGTACAACATTTTTGCCAATTATTAGATTATCAAGAGATACAGTATAAAGAAGGCTTTTAGTAAGCCGATAATGAGGAACTATTATGGGTCAACCCTTTAAAATGGAGCGAGGCGTTAAATATCGTGATGCTGCCAAAACCTCCATTATTCCAGTAAAAAATATCGATCCTAATCAGGAATTATTGAAAAAACCTGAATGGATGAAAATTAAATTGCCTGCAAGCTCAGCCAAAATAGAAAGTATTAAAAATGGTATGCGTCGTCATGGCTTACATTCTGTTTGCGAAGAGGCTTCATGCCCGAATTTACATGAATGTTTTAATCATGGTACTGCCACATTTATGATCTTAGGGGCGATTTGTACCAGACGTTGCCCGTTTTGCGATGTGGCACATGGTAAGCCCCTCCCCCCAGATCCCGAAGAACCGAGAAAATTGGCAGAAACCATTCAAGATATGAAATTAAAATATGTGGTGATTACATCGGTGGATCGCGATGACTTGCCTGATCGTGGTGCAGGACATTTTGCCCAATGTGTAAAAGAAATTCGGGCATTAAACCCGGGCATTAAAATTGAAATCTTAGTCCCTGATTTTCGTGGCAGAATTGAACAGGCATTGGATAAATTAAAGGATAATCCACCTGATGTGTTTAATCATAATTTAGAAAATGTACCAAGATTATACCGAGAAATTCGTCCCGGTGCGGATTATCAATGGTCACTCAAATTGTTGCGTGATTTTAAAGCCATGTTCCCCCATATTCCAACGAAATCAGGCTTAATGGTTGGATTGGGCGAAACTAATGAAGAAATTCTGCAAGTGATGCAGGATTTGCGTGATAATGGCGTTACGATGTTGACCTTAGGACAATATTTACAACCAAGCCGTCATCATCTTCCTGTGGCACGTTATGTACCGCCAACTGAGTTTGATATGATGCGAGAAAAGGCGAATGCCATGGGCTTTGAACACGCCGCTTGTGGACCTTTTGTGCGTTCTTCTTATCATGCGGATTTACAAGCCAGTGGTGGGGTGGTTAAGTAATTTATGATGTGTTGTTATTGTTAAAATAGCAAGTGCGGTCAAAAATAAAATTATTTTTTGACCGCACTTTTTTATAGTTATTTTAATTTATAGCCGTTCCTCTTTAAAATAATAGGGTGTTGGCACGCCTCGCCGTACTCTCTAAATTGAAGCGACTATAAAATAAGATGACTATATTTTTTTAAAATTTGTGGTTGCTCAAGGGAAAGTGAATAAAGATTGGCAATAAAATGGGTTTGTTCACTTTCTGGTATGTTAAATGGCAGGTAATTGAGAATTTGCTGATGTAAGTATAAAATTTTTGGAAAATCCACCGCTCTTTTCATTTCTGCAAACATTGCTTGATTAAGCGGTTGAGCGGCGTAACCACGCTTAATTCGCCCCAACGCATTGGCAAGATGAATTAACAACATTTGCACTTGAGCTGTTTCGGTGTTGACTTGCCATTGATGACGTAATAGCCCTTCAATATTAAGTACCACTTCAACAATATGGTAATTGATTAAATTACGTTGTTGTAATAGTAATAAGCGTTGTAATAAGCCCATTCATTATCATTGTTAGGAATAGATGAGCTATTGTAATGAAATTGATTTGCTTTACAAAGTGTTATTTGGAAAAATATAGTCATTTCACTTTAAAATAATAGGGGGTTAGCACGCCTCGCCGTACTCTCTGTACTGTTTTCGGCGAGCCACCTTGTCTTATTTTAAATTGAAACGACTATAACGTTTTGCTCGCAAAGATAGGATCTTGATAAAGAATAAGGATAATGAAAGTAACATGATAGATGTAAATTTATTTCGCCATTATAAAGGGTTAGTTTTTGATATGGACGGTACGTTAGTGGATACTATGCCTTGCCACGCTCGTGCTTGGGAAATGGTGGGCGAGCATTTAGGTTATCCAACTAAGGGCGATGTACTTTATCAATTAGGTGGAGCATCAGTGCGTACCATTGCTATGGAAACCATGAAAAAATATGGTATTCCTATGGATTTGTTAGAGCAGGTTATTCAACTTAAACGGCAATTTGGGATTGAGTTAATTCAACAACAATCAACATTGTTGCCTACGGCTGAGGTGGTAAAGCATTTTTATGGTAAAACACCATTGGCATTAGGGACAGGCTCGCATAAAGTGGTGGTGGATATGATTTTACAAAAACACCAAATTGCCCCTTATTTTAAGGCGATTGTTACTGCTGATGATGTTACTAAACATAAGCCTGAGCCAGATACTTTTTTACGTTGTGCGGAATTAATGGCGGTTGATCCTTGTCAATGTGTGGTTTTTGAAGACGCTGATTTAGGGGTACAAGCAGGATTACGTGCAGGTATGGATGTTTTTGATGTACGCATTAACCAGTTAATTAAGCATGCTTGATTGGTTTTTTTCTAGTCAATTTTGGCTAGAATTATTACTTAAATATGGATTATGGGTAATGTTTTTGAGTGCTTTATTAAGTGCCACGTTATTGCCCGGTAATTCAGAGATAATTTTTGTAACCTTAGCGATTAATCACTTTTCTGTCGCAACAAATACTATGGCGATAGGGCAATTATTGTTAGTGGCAACCTTAGGCAATAGTCTTGGTAGCCTATCCACTTATTGGCTTGGACGCTTGTTGCCCCAACCTTATTTTGCCACAAAGCAAACAAAATCCGTTTGGGCGATACAGCAGGTGCAACGGTTTGGGGTGTGGGCATTGTTATTCAGTTGGTTGCCAGTGGTGGGCGATGTGTTGTGTGCAGTGGCAGGGTGGTTACGCTTAAACGCTTTATGGACGGGGTGTTGTATTGTGCTAGCAAAAGCGTTACGTTATGTGTTTTTATTGTTAATGCTATTATAGTCGTTCCACTTTAAAATGATACTGCGTTGGTACGCCTCACTGTACCGTCTTGTCTCATTTTAAATTGAAACGACTATACCATTAGCGAAGTGAATTTTCATTGGGATATTTTCGTTTATTAGGTTTTCCGTTAGAATGAAAAAACAATAAAAAAACCGCCCATAAAGGGCGGTAAAATAACCTAAGGAACCAATTTATAAAACAACTGTAAGTTGTACTAACTAAGACTGGCGAAAATGAAAAAAGTTCAGTATAAAATAAAAAAATTTTTGTTTTTATCTTAACATTGTGTTTTGGCTTTATTTTTGAACGGAATAACCATTATTGTATTCATAAAAAAACCGCCCATAAAGGGCGGTAAATATAACCTAAGGAACCAATTTATAAAACAACTGCAAGTTGCTTGTAAACTAAGACTGATTAAATTGGAAAAAGTTCAGAAAAAATTAAAAAAATTTTTTAATTAATTTAACTCAATGATTTATAAGGGGAAATAGAATGCCATTATTGGATAGTTTTAAAGTTGATCATACTATTATGCAAGCACCAGCGGTACGCATTGCAAAAACCATGACTACGCCGAAAGGCGATATTATTTCGGTATTTGATTTACGTTTTTGCCGTCCGAATAAAGAGATTATTTCGCCACGAGGTATTCATACTCTTGAGCATTTATTTGCGGGCTTTATGCGTGAACATTTAAATGCTGATGATGTGGAAATCATTGATATTTCGCCAATGGGTTGTCGTACGGGTTTTTATATGAGCGTGATTGGAACGCCTGATGAACAACGGGTCGCTGATGCTTGGTTATTAGCTATGAAAGATGCCTTGGCGGTTAAAAATCAACAAGATATTCCCGAGTTAAATGAGTATCAATGTGGTTCTTATCAAGAACATTCTTTAGCTGATGCTCATCAGGCTTGCCGTCAAGTGGTGGAGCAGGGTATTGGTATCAACAAGAACGAAGATTTATTATTAGACGAGAAATTTTTACAGCAATAACAATAAGGGCGTTGATGAATTAACGCCCTTATTATTTATTCAATCATAATAAAGATAAGGATAAAAATATGACAACAATAGGTACTGCATTAACTCCTACTGCGACCAAGGTAATGATGCTTGGTGCGGGCGAATTAGGCAAAGAAGTGGTGATTGAATTACAGCGTTTAGGTGTAGAAGTGATCGCCGTAGACCGTTATGCCAATGCTCCAGCACAGCAAGTGGCACATAGAGCTTATACCATTTCAATGTTAGACGGTGAGGCGTTAAAAGCCTTAATTGAACAGGAAAAACCTGATTATATTGTGCCAGAAGTAGAGGCGATAGCCACCGATACGTTACTTGAATTAGAGCAGGCAGGATTTAATGTTATTCCTACGGCAAAAGCCACAAAATTAACCATGAATCGTGAAGGAATTCGCCGACTGGCAGCAGAGCAGTTAGGATTACCTACTTCGCCTTATCAGTTTGTGGACAGCTTTGAGGATTTTTGTGTTGCCGTTGATAACATTGGTGTCCCTTGTGTGGTCAAACCTATTATGAGTTCTTCTGGGCATGGGCAAAGTATTTTGAAATCCAAGCAGGATTTGAGTAAGGCTTGGGAATATGCCCAACAAGGCGGACGTGCTGGTGGTGGTCGTGTGATTGTTGAGGGATTTATTAAATTTGATTACGAAATTACCTTATTAACGGTACGTCATATCGGTGGAACGGCTTTTCTCGCTCCGATTGGGCATACACAGGTTGATGGTGATTATCGTGAATCTTGGCAACCACAAGCGATGTCTGAAATTGCTTTGCAAAAAGCTCAACAAATTGCAGAGAAAATTACTAGTGCGTTGGGCGGACGAGGGATTTTTGGAGTAGAAATGTTTGTGTGTGGTGATGAGGTCATTTTTAATGAAGTTTCGCCACGCCCACATGATACAGGTATGGTTACCCTTATTTCGCAAGAGCTTTCTGAATTTGCTTTACACGCTAGAGCCATTTTAGGCTTGCCGATCCCGGAAATTCAGCTTATTTCCCCTTCTGCATCAAAAGCCATTGTAGTGGAGGGTAAATCGCAACAGGTGCAATTTGCTCAACTTGAACAAGTGCTAAGTGAACCTAATACCAACATTCGTTTATTTGGTAAGGGTGAGGTTGATGGACACCGCCGTATGGGCGTATTGTTAGCACGAGATAACGATGTTGAACAAGCCTTAGCAAGGGTTCGCCGAGCTTATGATAAATTGGAAGTGAAATTATAGTTTGATTATGCTTTCGTTATTTTTCCCCTTAAATATAGCCGTTTTATTTTAAAGTGAAGCGACTATAAAATAAGGGGAAGTTTAATTAGATTAGGTCAATTTGCAAAACTTCTGCAATATTGACCGCACTTTGTGTTTCATTAGGCTTGATACGCCAACGGATATTAAATTGATCCAATTTCATACCATAAATGCGTTCGCTATATTTGCCTTGATGATAAGCAGGGCGAGGATCTTGTTGTAGCACTTCTCGAATAAAACGCTCAAAGTGCGGTGTTTTTGGGCAAAATTTTTGCAGGCTTTGTTGTGCAGTGGGGCTAAATTCAACTTGTAACAAAGGGCGAGGTTTGTCTTGTGCAAAGCCTGATTGTGCAAAAGGTTCGCTATCTGCATAGGCAAGATAAGGCTTTATATCAAAAATAGGGGTTTTATCTACTAAATCTACAGAACCGACTTGTAAAAATACCTTGCCTTGTTGTTGTTCAATGTTGAGGAGTTTTACTTTGGATAATCCTAAGGGATTTGGGCGATGCGTAGCTCGAGAAGCTAATACACCAATGCGTTGATTACCTCCTAAACGAGGCGGGCGAACTGTTGGTTGCCATTTCCCTGTTGGCACTTGATCAAATTGAAAAATTAGCCATAAATGCGAAAATTGGTCTAGCCCTCTTACCATATCAATGGAATGATAGGGGGGGAGTAATTCAATAGTGCCTGTTCCGTCTTGTACGAGATCGGGTTGACGAGGTACACAAAACTTTTCTTTATAAGGGGTATGAATAATTGCAATAGGTTGTAGGGTTAAATTTTGCATATTTTGCCTAAATTTGATCTGGAATAGTTAAAAAGTCATAAATTACCTTGTAAAATAGCCGACCTATTATTATAGTCGTCCTTTTTTAAATAATACGGCATTGGTATACCTTGTCCTATTTTAAATTGAAACGACTATACTTTAAAATAGCCGATTATTTCATTTTTTATTGTTTTATGGGGATCTATGAGCCAAAGCACAGTGAAAATGTGGTTAGAAACCGCACGACCAAAAACCCTCCCTTTAGCGTTAGCCTCTATTTTAACAGGTTCGGCATTGGCTTATTGGCAAGGGGTATTTAGTGGGCTAATTATGGCATTGTGCCTATTAACCACCCTGTTATTGCAAATTTTATCCAATTTCGCTAATGATTATGGTGATCATGCCAAGGGATCGGATACCGCAGAACGTATCGGTCCATTAAGAGGGATTCAAAAAGGCGGAATTAGCTTTCATCAATTACGCCAAGGGCTGGTATTAATGGTATTAGCGAGCTTAGTATCAGGTTGCTTATTAATTGCTGTTTCCTATCAAGATTTATCTGATATTTTTGTGTTTACTGGATTAGGGGCATTAGCCATTATTTCTGCGATTACTTATACCGTAGGGAAAAAACCCTATGGCTATTTAGGATTAGGCGATCTTTCCGTCTTAATTTTTTTCGGTTTATTAGCCGTAGCAGGTAGCTATTATTTACAAGTTCATCAATTCAATAGTGCGATTTTACTGCCCGCTTGTGCAAGTGGTTTATTGGCAGTTGCGGTATTAAATATCAATAATTTACGGGATATTGAGCAAGATCGTAAAGTGGGCAAAAATACCTTAGTGGTAAGATTAGGCGCAGAAAAAGGTCGGCTTTATCATTTATGTTTATTGAGTTTGGCAACCTTGTTTAATCTTATTTTCGCCACAGTTTATATACAACGTTGGCAAGGTTTTTTATTTCTTATTGCTATTCCTTGGCTAATTAAACATGGATATTTTGTTTATCGTCATAAAGATCCACTGGCTTTAAGACCGATGTTGGCACAAATGTCAATGTTAGCCTTATTTAGCAATTTATTATTCAGTTTAGGATTGTTGCTTGCGTAAGCAAAGGAGCTTATACTATGGTTGTTCTATTTTAAAGTGGGACAACTATATTTTAAACTATATCAAGATGTTATGTTAATGAAGGAAATGTTATGAGAATCGATACGTCAGAATTATGTGATATTTATCTTGACCAAGTGGATGTCGTTGAGCCTATGTTTTCAAGTTTTGGTGGTGTAGCTGAATTTTATGGGCAAATTACGACGGTAAAATGCTTTGAAAGTAATGGGCTAATTGCCGAAGTATTACAAGAAAGTGGCGAAGGTCGAGTGTTATTAATTGACGGCGGTGGCTCAGTACGCCGAGCTTTGGTTGATGCCGAAATTGCACAACTTGCTGCTCATAATGGTTGGGAAGGGATTATTGTTTATGGTGCAGTACGCCAAATTAGCCAACTTGAAAATATGGATATTGGTATTCAGGCTCTCGCTCCAATTCCTGTATCAGCAGATGATAATAACATTGGTGAAACCGATGTATCAGTCAATTTTGCTGGTGTTACATTCTTTCCTGAAGACTATATTTATGCGGATTTAACAGGCATAATTTTATCGCAAGATCCCCTAGATCTTGAGGAATATGATGATTAATTCTTTTTAACTTGTCCTTCAATTTATGAAGTGCGGTCGTTTTCCGCACTTTTTTGTTGATAAAAATAACAAATTAGTTAAAAAATTTTGCGTGGTATCACATATTTGAAAAATACATTGCAACAACAATTAACAAAATAAATACTTCTTGCTATATTGATCCTGCCTAATGGCGTCTTTCTCTCTATGCTAATAATTAAGGAATGTATTATGAGTCCAGCACCAATTCAAGAGAAAAAAATATTGGATAAAAATGCAATGATTTTCATTGTTGATGTTGTCCTTTTTCTCGTTTTATTAAATGTCCTACCTTTTGAGCATAAAGTAAACCAAGGATTAGCCCTATTGGTTTTTGTGGGAATTTTATGGCTTACTGAAGCCTTACATGTAACCATTACTGCACTTTTAGTGCCTATTTTAGCCATTGCTCTGGGTATGGTAGGCACGAAAGAGGCGTTAAGTGGATTTGCTGATCCGACTATTTTCTTGTTTTTTGGTGGGTTTGCTTTAGCAACCGCATTACATATCCAAAAATTGGATAAATTAATTGCTAATAAAATTATGGCAATGGCAAAAGGCAACTTATTGCTTGCAGTCATTTATTTATTTTTAGTTACCGCGTTTTTATCTATGTGGATGAGTAACACAGCTACTGCAGCAATGATGTTGCCATTAGCTATGGGGATTTTAAGCCAGTTAGATCGCAAGGAACACCACAATACCTATGTATTTGTTTTATTAGGGATTGCTTATAGTGCCAGTATTGGTGGAATGGGAACATTAGTAGGAAGCCCACCAAATGCCATTGTTGCCTCACAATTAGATTTGAGCTTTTCTGATTGGCTCAAATACGGTTTTCCTATTATGTTGATTTTATTGCCAATTATGATAGGAACGCTTTATTTGGTGTTTAAACCTAAACTTAATTTTCAATTTGAACAACATTTTGAAAAAATTGAATTAGATACGAAACGAATTATCACTTTAGCCATTTTCTTATTAATCGCCCTTTGTTGGATTTTTAGTTCATCAGTTAATCCAGCCTTATCTAGCTTATTAGGTTTAGAAAAAAATATCGGCAGTTTTGATAGTATTCTAGCCTTATTTGCCGCTACCTTGGTTTGCATTACCAAAGTCGCTACTTGGAAACAAATTCAAGAAAATACTGAATGGGGCGTATTATTATTGTTTGGTGGTGGTTTGACCTTGAGCGAAGTATTAAGAAACTCAGGGGCGAGTAAAGTAATGGCTGACGGCATTGTATTTCTTATTGAAGGTGGACATTTCTATTTAATTGGTTTGATTGTTGCAGCCTTTATTATCTTCTTAACGGAATTTACCTCAAATACCGCCAGTGCTGCTTTATTAGTACCAATCTTTATTTCCATTGCTCAAGCCTTGGGTATGCCAGAACTAGGGTTGGCATTAATTATTGGTCTAGGTGCGTCTTGTGCTTTTATGTTACCAGTAGCAACGCCACCTAATGCGATCGTGTTTGGTACAGGTGATGTACAACAAAAAGAAATGGTTAAAGCCGGTTTTGTATTGAATATAATCTGTATTTTTGTTATTGCTACGGTTGCTTATCTTTTCTGGTTTTAATGACAAACTTTGTTAGAAGTATTAGCCCTAGATATTATTTGTCTAGGGCTTATTTATAGCTATTCCACATTGAAATATAGTCATTCCACTTTAAAATAATACCGTGTTGCTCGCCTCGCCGTACTCTTTGTGCTGTATTCAGCCTGTCGTCTTGTCTTATTTTAAATTGAAACGACTATACAATGCTTAGCGAAATGACAATAATTCCTAAATAACAGAAATGTGAAATAAGGGTGTATAATAGGAACAATGTTAACCCGTCATTATGAGGAAAAAATGAATCTACATAGTCAAAATGTCTTAGATGAGCCAAATCATAACACCATTTTTATGGTATGGAATTTTAAACCTGAAATTGATGTGAGTAACCATTTTAAACGGTTATGTACATTAATTATTAACTTAAATCATACTGCTCAAATTCGTTTCCCTAATGCTCACGCCAGTGTTGTAATGGGGATTGGTTATGAGGCTTGGCAACGATTAGAATTGCCAACGCCTTTACCTAAAGAATTTTCACCATTTCGTGCCATAAAAGGTAGTAAGCATACTGCGGTATCAACGCGTGGGGATTTACATTTCCATATTCGTAGTGATGAACAAAGTTTTTGCATTGATACCGCAGCGGTGATAACTGATTTATTACAAGAAGTGGCGGAAAGTGTTGAAGAAGTTCATGGTTTTCGTTACTGGGACGGAAGAAGTATCCTTGGTTTTGTGGACGGAACAGAAAACCCACAAGGAGAAGATCGTCAACGATTTGGTATGATTGGCGAAGAAGATCCTGTTTACCAAGGGGGAAGTTATTTATTTGTGCAAAAATATTTACACGATATGCAGGCTTGGCGTGCTTTACCCGTAGAAGAACAAGAAAAAGTGATTGGACGGAGTAAAGCTGATGACATTGAAATGTCAGAAGACGTTAAACCAAGTAATTCCCATTCTGCATTGGCAAATATTGGCGATGACTTCAAAGTTATTCGTGATAATATGCCTTTTGGTAATGTGTCTAACAACGAAATGGGAACATACTTTATTGCTTATGCTAATTCTTTTAGCACAGTACGCCGTATGCTATCAAATATGTTTATTGGCAACCCAAAAGGCAATTACGATCGTATTTTAGATTTTAGTACAGCCAAAACAGGAACATTGTTTTTTGTTCCTACATTAGATATGTTAGGAGACTTCGCCGAGTAAGAAGTGCGGTGAGTTTTCGCTATTTTTTGATTTAGTAGCTAATGATTTTTGCCTTCTTGATCTAAGGAGGCGATTTAGTTTTGAATATTATCTATTATTCCATTCATTTTTCTTTCCTATGATAGTATAACCATTCCACTTTAACATAATACAGTGTTTTTCAAATTGATACGACTATATCATCTGTCAAACAAGCGAAATCCATTAAATCAAAACAAAAAATACCCCTAATAATTTATTAGGGGTATTATTTTATTTAGCCTGTTATAAAACTAATGGTTTTGTGCTGGTTTATCCTGATCTTCTTCAAACACAGGTAATGGTTTGTGTTCGCTGGCTACGAAAGTGTAGATAACAGGTAATACGAATAGGGTAAACAATGTTCCTATGGCTAATCCTGCTACGATAACAATACCAATACTGAAACGTGCTACTGCACCTGAGCCTGAAGCGTAAAGTAATGGGATAAGACCTGCAATCATTGCTGCGGTGGTCATCAAAATTGGGCGTAAGCGTAATTTTGCTGCTTGAACGATTGCCTCAAAACGATTTTTACCATGCAATAATTGTTCTTCTTTGGCTACTTCACACATTAAGATCCCATGTTTGGTAATTAAGCCAATTAGGGTAATTAAGCCTACTTGTGAATAAATATTCAAGGTAGCACCCGGTTCATCTCGGAAAGAGAATATATTAAGGACAATTAATGCACCACTTACTGCTAATGGTACGGAGATCATAATTACCATAGGATCACGCCAAGACTCAAATTGAATAGCTAATACAAGGAAAATAATCACTATGGCAAGGATAAAGGTGTAAACCAAGGTATTACCTTCTTGCACTAGCTGTCTTGCTTCGCCTTTAAAGTCATAGTTATAACCTTGTGGTAATTTTTCTGCAGCAGTTTGTTTTAACCAAGCGACAGCATCACCTATAGATGTACCCGGTGTAGGGACTAGGCTAATTTCTGCCGAATTTAGCTGGTTAAAATTAGATAAAGATAGCGGTTGTGTTTCTAAACTTACGTTAAGCAAGCTACTTAATGGAATAGATTCGCCATTGCTTGCAGTTACATAGTAATTTTTGAAACTTTCAGGCGATAAACGTTGATCCCGTTTTACTTGCGAAATAATTTCATAAGAACGTCCATCAATGTTGACACGCTCAATGGTTGCACCAGAAAGATAGCTACCTAAGGTTGAGCTGATTTGTGCCATGGTTATGCCGTAAGTCCCTGCTTTTTCTTTGTCAATTTCTACTTTCATTTGAGCTGTATTGAATTGCAAATCAAGATCGCTATAAACGAATTTACCTGATTGACGAATGGCTTGTAGGAAATCGCCTGATACTTCGGCAAGGTTGGTATAGCCGTTTGCGGTACTGATGACAAAGCCCACTGAGGCTCCTTGTTCCCCTGTATTAATTTCAGGGAAAGCAAAACCTGTTACTGACACTTCAGGGATATTAGCCGCTTTGGTATTTAATTCGTCCATAACTTCAGTTTGGCTACGATCACGTTTACTCCAATCATCTAATACCACAATGGTAATAGATTGATTAGTATTTGGCGCTCCCGCAATGACTTGAGAATAATGCACTTCTGGGGTTTCTTGTACGATACGTTCGTATTCTTTCATTGCCCCTTGCATATAGTCCACATTCACATTGGCAGGTGCTGTACCCATTGCCATAAATGCCCCTTTATCTTCTGTTGGCGTTAATTCGCTAGACAACGAACTAAAGAGGATAGGCAAGGTAATGAAAATCCCCACCGCAAAGGCGATAACGGATTTACGATTAGCCAACATTAAATCAAGCACTTTTTCATAGCCACGATTAACCTTGCCAAGGGTATGCTCAATGCGTTGTTCTAAACGGCTTGGTTTTTCGTTAGATTTTAGCATTTTGCTACTCATCATTGGCGATAAGGTTAAAGCGATAATCCCTGAAATAAATACCGCTCCCGCGAGGGTTAGGGCAAATTCTTTAAACAATGTTCCTGTAATACCGCCCATTAATGCCATAGGTGAATACACCGCCATAAGGGCAAGGGTCATAGAAATAACAGGCACAGCAATTTCTCTTGTTCCGATAATGGCTGCTCGGAATGGCGTTTCGCCCAATTTAATATGGCGATCCACATTTTCTAATACCACGATAGCATCGTCCACCACCAAACCGATTGCCAAAATCAGGGCTAGCAAGGTCATTAAGTTAATGGAGAAATCAAAGGCTTGTAATAGCATAATGACCCCAATTAAGGAAATTGGAATGGTAATCACTGGGATCAAAATGGCACGGAAAGAACCAATAAACAGGGTAATAACTACTAATACGATGACAGTTGCTTCAACAATGGTTTTTAATACTTCATTAATGGAATTATTAATGGAGATAGTGGCATCGTATAAAACCTGTGCCTTAATACTATTAGGTAAGTTTTTCTGGATATTTTCAAATAATGGGTAAATATCTTTTGCTACGCTTAATGGGTTAGCGGTTGGTGTTGCCTCAATCGCCAATACTACTGCATCTTGCCCGTTAGCTGTTGCTCTGGTGCTATCACTTGCTTTATCCAAGGTAATGTCAGCAATATCTTTTAAACGAACAAGGTTATCGCCATTGCTAGCAATTACTACATTGCCCAATTCCTCTACTGATTTTGTGGTGGTTTCTACCTTATTTTTATAGACGGTAAAGTAGCCATTAAAGCTCCCTGCCGCTGTTTGCAGGTTATTGTTTGACAACGCACTACTTACATCAGTCATCGCCAGATTTTGTGCTGCCATTTTGGCAGGATCAAGCCAAATGCGTAAAGCATATTCGCCAGCATAGAGTTGTACTTTCGCAATCCCTTCAATGGTAAAGAACTGTGGTTTTACGACTCGTTCAATATAATCCACAATTTGTGGGGATTCTAATCGATCGGACACAAAGCTCAGATACATCATACCCGTTCCCCCTGTGGAAGAGGTAATGGTTGGATCATCAATATCGCTAGGTAATTGTGAACGTACCGAGTTTACCTTTGCTAAAATATCCGCCAATGCGCCATTCGGATCGGTATTAAGTTTCATTTTTACCGTAATGGTGGACGTGCTGGCTGCACTACTTGATGACATATAGTCAATATTATCCGCCTGTGCAATCGCCTCTTCTAAGGTAGAGGTAACAAAGGCTTGCATTAATTCTGCATCCGCCCCTGCATAGGTGGTGGTAACGGTAATTACCGTTGTCGTCATTTTCGGGTATTCACGCACCGTTAGCTTAGAAATGGCTTGTAAGCCTAAAATCACAATCAAAATGCTAATGGAAATCGCCAATACGGGACGACGAATAAAAATATCGGTAAATTTCATATTCTTCCTATTTTTATTTCGTTACAGATTGGTTTTGGTGGCTGGAGCTTGAGTGCCGACACCCTGTTTATCCGCAACCACAACTAAGCTATTGTTACTTAACCGTTGCTGACCGCCTGTTACAATTAAATCGCCCACTTTCACATCATTGCCTTCAAGTTGAGCGTAAATGCCTTGGCGATCTTTAGTGGTTACGGTAATTTGGCTAGCACGATACATTTTATCAAGGTCTTTTTCATCAGCTAATTTTTGCTTATCTTCCGCAGAAAGTGCGGTCAATAAATATGCTGTTTCGCCATACATATTATAAGTAATCGCCACTTGTGGCACTACAACCTGATTGGTTTCTGTTGGCAAGGCGACACGTAAACGTACGAACATACCAGATAACAATTTTTGGCTAGATTCGTCATCAAAAGTCGCTTGCATCGTAATTAAACCTGTACTTTTATTAATTGCAGGCTCAATGGCTGTAACTTTCGCCCCAAAGGTTTCGCCTAATAAGGCATCAGCGGTGGCAGTAACTTTCTGTCCTAAGGCCAGTTTTTCTAAATCATTTTGTGAAACAGAGAAATCTACTTTCATACTGGAACGATCTTCAACACGCACAATTTCAGTACCTGCGGAAATAAATTCCCCCACATTGACTTTCACAATACCAGCTTGACCGTCAAAAGGGGCATAAATTTGGCGGCGTGCAATGGTGGCTTTTAGCGATTCAATTTCAGCCACTAAAGCATCATAAGTGGATTTTGCATTATCAAATTCAGATTGAGAAACACTTTTACTTTTCAACAAATTACCATAACGTTGATAGGTAAAACGTGCCGCAGGTAATTGGGCTTCCGCTTGTTTTAATGACGCTTGTTCCACTGAACTGTCAATTTCCACCAGCAAATCGCCTTTTTTCACTGCTTGACCTGATTGGATTAAAATATTTGATACCGTACCTGCTGATTGCGCACTTAACATCGCCCCTTGATTTGGGCGTACCAAACCAGTGGATTCAATCACAGGTGTCCATTCCGAATACGCCACTTGATAAGTGGTAACGGGACTGGCGGTTTCAGGCATATTAGCTAAATAGTCAGCCATCATTTTGTTTTTCACCATGCCGAAAATAATCACACCAGCAAAGATAACGAGGATAATCAGTAATACCAATTTAATTATCACATTTTGTGATTTTTTTGGTTTACTGGTTTCAGTTTGATTCATAAAGGTTTCTCCCATAATGTAACAATAAAGTTATTTTTGAATAGCGAGCCAAGTGCGTTGGATCACCGTTTCTAATAAATCGTTAGAAAATTGCTGTTTAAAATAAACTGCTTTAAATGCTAAGTTAATCGCACTTTCTAAACTTAAGGTAAAAAGTATATCCGCAGGTAAATCGCATAAAACCCCAGCTTTTGGGGCTTTTTCGCAAAATTTATTCCAAATATTATCGCTAGATTGATTATATTCCTGCATAAATTTTTCAAAGCAGGGCATAGAACGATATTGATGAATATTTAAGATAGTATCAGGATATTGATACAAATCGTTCCAAAGGTTCCACCAAAATTGTTTATATTGCAGATAAAAATCTTGGTTTTCATCGTGATTTAACGATAATGTTTGATGAAATTCCGCAAAAATATGCTGAGCAAGATTTTCTAATAAATCCTCTTTGCTTTTAAAATGGATATAAATTGTACCCGGTGAAATACCTGCCTCTTTAGCAATTTTGTGCATAGAAAGATGATGCAAACCATCTTTTGCCATTAATCGCTCAGTAGCAGTGAAAATCACCTCTGTCATTTCAGGTTTCGTTTGCATAAATAGGATAAAATTCACTCAAAAATAAAAAATTCACCGAAGTGAATGAACGTTCGTTCATTTTAAGAATTTTTTCTTTTTAAGCAAGCAATGGATTGTATGGAAATGTAAATATCGCTTGGTGGCAGGAAATAGCGTTGTTTCAATTTAAAAATCGCTAGGTAGGTTCAATAATGAACACGGGAAAGAAAAATTTTATCCGTTGAATTATAAGTAAAATATGAATAAAATGTTCCACTTTGATTTTTCTATATTTAAGTTAACCACTATGGCTCGCAATCTCTTTGAAAAACGTATTCAAATTAAACCCTATGAATATCCTGAACTGCTAGAATTTAAAGACGCTATCCGCCATTCTTACTGGCTGCATACTGAATTTAATTTCACAGGGGATATTCAAGACTATCACACCAATATTAATGATCACGAACGCCAAGTTTTAACTCGCACTATGTTAGCGATTTCGCAAATTGAGGTAAATGTAAAACGCTTTTGGGGTGATCTTTATCGTTATTTTCCTAAGCCGGAAATTGATGATGTGGGCGGTACTTTTGCGGAAAGTGAAGTACGCCATAAAGATGCTTATTCTTTCTTATTAGAAAAGCTCGGCTTAAATCAAATGTTTTCACAAATTACCCAAATTGAGCCATTAATGAACCGTATTCGCTATATGGAAGACTTTATGCGTGATAAGGACGCTGGTAAGGATCGCTTTGTGCTTTCTTTGGTACTTTTCTCGCTGTTTGTGGAACATATTTCCTTATTTGGGCAATTTTTAATTATGATGTCTTTTAATAAACATAAGAATTTATTTAAGGGCATTTCCAATGCGGTAGAAGCAACCTCAAAAGAAGAAGAAATTCATGGGCGTTTTGGTATTGCCCTTTATGATATTCTTGCCAAAGAGCATAGTGAACTTTTTACCGCAGAATTTTATGCCGAATTAAAAACACTTGCTAATCAGGCGCTTGAGGCTGAACGCAGTATTCTCGCTTGGATTTTTGAGCAAGGGGATTTAAGTTTTATTAAGCGTAGTACTGTAGAGAATTATATTACTAATCGCTATAACGCCTCTTTAGTGGCTTTAGGTTTGGAGCCGATTTATTCTGTGAATGAACAGGAATTAAAACAAACTGAGTGGTTTGATATTGAAATTCTTTCAACCAAAGAAACGGATTTCTTTAACAAACGTAGTACCGATTATAGTAAAAAAATGAAACAAATTACTGCCGATGACTTATTCTAATACTGAACGTCCAGACTTCCACTGGCTTAATGATGACAGCCGTTTGTTTTTGCAACGTGGCTATTTATTGGAAGGCACTACTGCCATTGATCGTATTCGTTTTATTGCGGATTATGCAGAAAATAAACTCGGTATCGAGGGCTATGCCGATAAGTTTTATCATTATATGGCAAGAGGGTATTTCTCATTGTCCTCGCCAATTTGGTCAAATTTCGGTTTAGATCGTGGCTTACCGATTTCTTGTTTCGGTAGCTATATTGGCGACTCTATTCAGGAAATTATGCTTACCACCGCAGAAGTGGGTATGATGAGTAAAATTGGTGGCGGTACTTCGGCATATTTTGGCGATATTCGTCCACGTGGTAGCACCATTAAAAATAATGGTAAATCTGACGGTTCGTTCAATTTCAGCAAATTATTTGATACCGTTATTGATGTGATTTCACAAGGTACGTCACGCAAAGGGCAATTTGCAGGTTATATTGATATTGAGCATGGCGATATTAATGAATGGTTAGATATTCATACTGAGGGCAATCCGATTCAATTAATGTATTATGGAGTTTGCGTTGGGCATGAATGGCTAGAATCAATGAAAGCAGGCGATCCTTATAAGCGTCAGCTTTGGGCAAAATTATTGCAACGTAAAACCGAAACAGGTATTCCTTATATCTTCTTTAAGGACAACGCCAACGCTGGGCGTCCTGATGTGTATAAAGATAAAAATATGGTGGTACACGCTTCTAATTTATGTACCGAAATTATGTTGCCAGCCAGCAATGATGAAAGTTTCGTTTGTTGTTTATCTTCAATGAACTTACTTTACTTTGATGAATGGAAAGACACTGATGCTCCAGAAGTCTTAACCTATTTCTTAGATGTGGTGATGTCGGAATTTATTGAGAAAAGTGCTGAAATTCCATTTTTAGATCGGGCTAATCGTTTTGCTCGCCGTCATCGTGCCTTGGGTTTAGGAGTATTAGGTTGGCATAGCTATTTGCAAGCGAACAATATTGCTTTTGATAGCTTTGAGGCGATGCAAAAAAATAATTTGATTTTTAAAACCTTGCAACAAAAAACCTTAAAAGCCTCGCAAGAATTGGCGAAACGCTTTGGCGAGCCAGAGTTATTAAAAGGTTATGGACGCCGTAATACCACCTTAATGAGTATTGCACCGACCAAATCAAGTAGTTTTATTTTGGGTAGCGTGTCGCCGTCAGTAGAGCCTTTTAAATCTAACTACTATGTAAAAGATTTAGCGAAGATTAAAACCGTTTATAAAAACCCATTCTTACAAAAATTATTGCAAGAAAAAGGCTTGGATAATGAGCAAATTTGGGAAAGCATTTTGCTTAATGACGGTTCTGTGCAACATCTTGAACAATTATCTGAACAAGAAAAAGAGGTCTTTAAAACTTTCTCTGAAATTAGCCAATTAAGCGTAATTCAGCAAGCGGCACAGCGACAAAAATACATTGATCAGGGGCAAAGCATTAATATTATGATCCACCCAGCCACCCCAGCAAGGGATCTCAATCAACTGTATTTAACCGCCGAAGAATTGGGCTTAAAATCCATTTACTATCAATATTCAATGAGTGCGGCACAGGTGTTTAACCGTAATTTATTGAGTTGTAGTAGTTGTGAGGGGTAAGACTTTCAGATTAAGATAAATTCTGGTGTAATAAAAAAGTGCGGTCAAAAAATAATTTTATTTTTTGACCGCACTTTTTGTTTGCTCTGAATAAGCTATTCCACCATAAAACAAGCGATTTTGCTACCGTCAGGGGCTGTGCGTAACGGCGGTTGCTGTTGTTTGCAATGTTCATTGGCTAAATGACAGCGTGCGTGAAAAGCACAACCTTGCGGTGGATTTAATGGGCTCGGTAATTCGCCAGTGAGTTTAATTCGTTCACGCCGTAAATGTGGCGAAAGCCTTGGGGTGGCGGATAATAGGGCTTGAGTATAAGGGTGGCGTGGGCGACTAAAGATTTGTTGTACAGTGCCTTGCTCAACACAACGTCCCAAATACATGACCATCACTTCATCGGCAATATGTTCTACCACAGAAAGATCGTGGGAAATGAAAACATAAGAAAGCCCTAATTCCGCTTGTAAATCCATCATTAGATTAAGCACTTGGGCACGCACTGACACATCTAAGGCGGATACAGGTTCGTCCGCTACCACAATATCAGGTTTGAGCATTAAGCCCCTTGCAATGGCGATGCGTTGTCGTTGTCCGCCCGAAAACATATGGGGATAACGATGATAAAACTCCGCTTTTAAGCCCACTTTTTCCATCATAGCTAACACTTGTTGCTTACGTTGTTGAGCGGAAAGATCGGTGTTAATAATTAAGGGTTCTTCCAAAATTGTGCCTATTTTTTTGCGAGGATTAAGTGAGGCATAAGGATTTTGAAAAATAATTTGAATTTTTTGACGGCGTAGCTTTTGTGTGGCTTTATCCTTTACCAAAAAATTTTGTCCATTATAGTATAACTCGCCGTCAGTAGGTGTTTCGATCATGGTTAATAATCGCCCTAGCGTAGATTTACCGCAGCCTGATTCACCTACCACTGCTAGTGTTTTACCTTTTTCTAAACGAAAAGAAATGCCGTCTAGGGCTTTAACCTGCTTTTCCTTTGCCCAAAAACCGCTTTTTACAGGATAATATTTTTTTAAATTATTAGCATCAAGTAAGGGGGCTTGAGAATTAAGCATTGCTTGGAACTCCTTGATCATTTAATGGGGTATGGCATTTTACACGCCGTTCGCCGATTTGCTGTAAGGGCGGTTCAATTTGGCGACATTTTTCGTTGGCATAAGGGCAACGAGGATTTAATAAACAACCTTGAGGGCGATCATATTTCCCCGGCACAACCCCTGATAAAGATTGTAAACGTGATTTTCCTTCGGCAAATTCAGGCAAGGCTTGTAGTAATGCTTGGGTGTAAGGGTGGCGAGGTAGGCTAAAAATTTCTTCCGCTTTCCCTTCTTCCACGATTTGCCCAGCGTACATTACCATAATACGCTGTGCCGCCTCGGCAACAAGGGCTAAATCGTGAGTAATGAGAATTAATGCCATTTTTTCTTTTTGTTGTAACCTTAACAACAGATTCATAATTTGTGCTTGAATGGTTACATCAAGGGCTGTGGTGGGTTCATCAGCAATCAATAATTTAGGTTTACAGGCAATCGCCATGGCAATCATTACTCGCTGGCTCATTCCGCCTGAAAGTTGATGAGGGTAAACATTTAAACGAGACTGCGGATCAGGAATACCTACAATCTCCAACAATTCTAATGCTCGCATTTTGCGTTGTTTACGGCTACCGCCTTGGTGAACTTTTAAAGCCTCCATAATCTGAAAACCAACGGTATAGCAAGGGTTTAAACTGGTCATTGGATCTTGGAAAATCATAGCAATTTCCGAGCCGATTAGCTTGCGTCTTTTCTTTTTATCAATGGCTAATAAATCATTTTGTGAAAAAGATAAGGCTTGTGCCTTGACACGCCCGGGGGCATCAATAAGTCCCATAATCGCAAGCGAACTCACGGATTTACCTGAACCTGACTCGCCTACAATACCTAATACTTCTCCCTCATTCACTTGATAGCTAATGCGATCTACCGCTTTAAAAGGCGTTTTTTCATCGCCAAAATGTACTGATAACTGTTGAACATCTAATAGTGCCATTTTGTCTCCTTACTGCTTTAATTTTGGATCAAGGGCATCACGCAAACCGTCGCCCATGAGATTAAAGGCTAATACTAAGGATAAAATCGCTAAGCCGGGAATTGTTACCAACCAATTTGCTGATTGCATAAAGCCACGAGATTCTGCCAACATTGTGCCTAATTCTGGGGTCGGCGGTTGCGCCCCAATACCGAGAAAGCCTAATGCGGCTAATTCTAAAATTGCGTTAGAAATCCCCATGGTCATTTGTACAATCAAAGGGGCTACACAATTGGGTAAAATCACAATAAACATTAAACGGAATACATTTGCACCCGCTACTCGTGAGGCAACCACATAATCACGATTAATTTCACTTAGCACAGAGGCTCGTGTTAAACGCACATAGCTAGGAATAGATACAATAGCAATAGCGATAGCCGCATTGGTTAAGGACGGGCCTAAAATCGTTACTACGCCAATGGTCAAGAGTAAGCTAGGAATGGCTAACATAATATCCACTAATCGCATAATCAAGGTGTCTAAAATTCCACCATAATAACCTGCAATTAAGCCTAATATTACACCACCAATACAAGACAAGGCGACAATAATCAAGCCAATAAATAAGGACAAACGTGCTCCATAAATAATCCTTGATAAAATATCTCGCCCAATATCGTCTGTGCCGAGTAAATAAGTGCTTACCCCTCCCTCAAACCAAGCAGGGGGTAACAATAAATCTGCTCTATGTTGCGCTATGGGGCTAAAAGGGGCAATATAATCAGCAAAAAGACAAACTATTGCCACCAAGCTAATAAAAACTAAACCCATTACCGCCCCTTTATTTTGGCAAAAATAAAACCAAAATTCTTGCCAAGGGGTTTTAGGAATAGGTTCAAGCAAGGTTTGCTTATTGGTGTTTGTTGACATCAAAACTCCCACATTATTATTTATGATGAATACGTGGATTAATCACACCATAAATAATATCTACGGTTAAATTAACCAAAATAATAATGGTTGCAATAATTAATACTGAACCTTGTAATACAGGATAATCTCTGGCGTTAATGGCATCAATAATCCATTTGCCAATGCCCGGCCAAGAAAAAATATTTTCAGTGAGTACCGCACCTGATAAGAGTTGCCCTACAATTAAGCCTACAACGGTTACCACAGGAATTAAGGCATTGCGTAAAGCGTGGACAATCACAATTCTTGTTACGCCTAGCCCTTTGGCTTTGGCGGTACGAATATAATCTTCGCCAAGCACTTCTAGCATGGAGGAACGTGTCATTCTTGTTACCACTGCTAAGGGGATTGTGCCTAATACAATAGCAGGTAAAATCAGCGATTTTATCGCCGCCACAAACGCCCCGGGTTCATCGGAATGCCATGTATCCCATAACATAAAGCCCGTATTGGCATCGATCCAATATTCAGCAGGTAAACGTCCACCAACAGGTAAGCCTAAGGGGGTAGAAAAATACAAAATTAAGATTAATCCCCACCAAAAAATCGGCATAGAATAACCCGTTAAAGAAAGCGAAGTAACCAAATGGGAAATCCAGCTATCTTTTTTTACCGCCGCAATAACGCCCAGTAAAATTCCTAAGATTAATGACCACAATAAGGCAAAAAAAGCCAATTCTACCGTGGCAGGAAATAAGGTAAAAAATTCTTTTAATACGGGTTCATTATTGCGAAAAGATTGCCCAAAATCCCCTTGTAACACATTACCTACATAGCTGAAATATTGTTGATACAAGGGTTTATCCAAGCCTAATTGTTGGATCATTTGTGCATGTACTTCAGGGCTTACCCCTCGCTCCCCCATACGAATTTCAATGGGATCGCCGGGGATTAAATGTACCAAAGCAAACGTAATCAAGGTTATCGCCAAAAAAGTGGGGATAACCATAAATATTCGCTTGAAAATAAATAAAAACATAGCGTTAGCTTACCATTAATCCGCTAAGTCCACACCATAGAATGGATGCAAATCAAATGGACTTAATTGATAATTCAATACCTTTTTGGAAACAGGTTCATAAACCGTAGAATGAGCAATGGTAATCCAAGGTGCTTGCTCTTTGACAATCACTTGTGCTTGTTCATAGAGTTTTGCACGTTCTGCTTGATCGGTAATTTGTGCCGCTTTTACCACTAATTGATCAAAAGGTTGATAACAGAATTTGGCGTAGTTAGAGCCTTGTTGCACCGAGGCACAACTTAACAGAATATTTAAGAAATTATCTGGATCGCCATTGTCGCCGATCCAACCCATCATACCTACGCTATGCTCGCCATCACGCATACGTTTTAAATATTCGCCCCATTCATAACTGACAATCTTAGTTTTCACACCAATTTGTTCCCAATCATTTTGGATCAATTCTGCCATACGGCGTGCATTAGGATTATAAGGACGTGAAACAGGCATTGCCCAAAGCTCCGTTTCAAAACCGTCAGCAAATCCTGCCTCTTGTAATAATTGCTTGGCTTTAACAGGATTATATTCATAATCTTGAACATTATCGTTATAGCCCCAAATCGTTGGTGGCATAGGGTTTTTAGCAATTTGTGCCGTATTTTGATAAACCGAGGTAATAATCGCTTGTTTATTGACCGCATAATTTAAGGCTTGGCGTACTTTAATATTATCAAAAGGCGGTTTTTGCACATTAAAATTTACATAGCCAATATTTAAGCCTGCTTGGCTTAATAAATTAATTTGCTCATTGGCACGAATTTTATCCAGATCCATTGGATTTGGCGAGGTCATAATATGACATTCGCCTCGTTCTAATTTTGCATAACGCACCGAAGGATCTGGGGTAATAGTAAAGACAAGGCGATCTATTGGGGTTCTGCCTTGCCAATATTGTTCAAAGGCTTTAAAGCGAATTAAGGAATCTTTTTGATAACTGACAAACTCAAAAGGCCCTGTACCAATAGGAAAATTATCCACTTTTTCTTTTGTGCCTGCTTGTGCCATTTTATCGGCATATTCAGCGGATAAAATGGAAGCAAAGTCCATAGCTAAATTGGATAAAAAGACTGCATTAGGCACTTTTAACTGAAATTGCACCTTGTAATTGTCCAATTTCTCAATCTTATCAATAATATTTTGCATACCCATACCCACAAAATACTGATAAGAGCCACCCGATACCTGATGATAAGGGTGGTTTGGATCAAGCTGACGATAAAAGGAAAATAACACATCATCAGCATTAAAATCACGACTTGGACGAAAATCTTTATTACTATGGAATTTTACCCCTTGGCGTAAATAAAAGGTATAGGTTTTACCGTCCTCCGACACTTCCCAACGTTCTGCTAAAGAAGGCACTAATTCTGTTGAACCTTGTTTAAAATCCAATAAACGATTAAATACTTGTTGCCCTGAGGCATCAATGCTTACGGTATCGCTCGCCAGCTGTGGATTAAAATAAGAGGGCGATGCCTCTGAACAATAAACCAAGGTTTTAGGTGCAGCCAATGCACCAACGGAACAGCATAATGCCAATAATGAAAAAGAATATTTATAGCCCCACTTCATAGATACCTCTATTTTATAAATCATCATGTAAGATTGAATTAGCCCTAGTTTTACAAGTTATTTAAGACTAAAACAACCATTTCAAAAATTATCATGGCAAAAAAGCCATAAAAATTAAATTTTATTTAACAGAAAATCTATATTTTAAAAATTTTCAAAAAAATGACCGCACTTTTTGGCTTTAATGGATAATCATATCATCACGATGAATAGCGACTGCACCATATTCATAGCCTAAAATTTGCTCAATCTGTTGTGATTGCTTGCCCTTAATTAATGATAAGGCATCGCTATTATAACGACACATACCCAGAGCAATGTCCTTACCCGCTTGTGTACGGATACGCAACACTTCCCCACGAGAAAAATTACCCTCTACTTGTACAATTCCTGCGGGTAATAAAGATTTTCCTTGGCATAAAATTGCCTGTTCAGCTCCCTGATCTACCACAATAACCCCAGCGGACGGGGCAGCAAATAACCATTGTTTACGGCTTTCTAAGGGATCGGTTTGTGCCATAAATTTTGTGCCATGAGCAATATTATGAGCAAGCTCTAGGATCACATTCGGTTTATTGCCCTGCACAATAATGGTTTCAATCCCAGAACGTGTCGCCACATCAGCAGCATTCACTTTGGTACTCATACCGCCCGTTCCCAATGTTGTGCCACTTCCGCCAGCCATGGTACGGATTTGAACATCAATTTTTTCTACCTGCGAAATTAATTTCGCATTAGCATTTTTGCGTGGATCAGCATCAAATAACCCCTGTTGATCCGTTAATAAATATAATTGATCCGCTTGCACCAAAATAGCCACTAATGCCGATAAATTATCATTATCGCCCACTTTAATTTCATTGGTTACCACCGCATCATTTTCATTAATCACAGGAATAATTTGATTATCCAACAAGGCACGCAAAGTATCTCTTGCATTTAAAAAACGCTCACGATCCTCAATATCCGCCCTTGTCAGCAAAAGTTGCCCAATATGAATACCATAAATGGCAAATAATTTTTCCCAAGTTTGAATAAGCTGGCTTTGCCCTACGGCGGCTAATAATTGCTTTGATGCAATAGTCGGCGGTAAATTTGGCTGCCCAAGATAATCTCGCCCAGCGGCAATAGCCCCAGAGGTAACAATAACAATACGCATACCTTGTTGGTGCAACTGAGCAAATTGACGCACAAAATCAAGCATTTGTGGCAAATTTAAATGAGGCGAACCTTGGGTTAAGGTGCTTGTACCAAATTTAACCACAATGGTTTTGCTTGTTGAATGGCTTAACATAGACATTATCCTTATCCAGTAACAGGGCGAAAATCAAAAAGAGATAACTTAGCATAAAAAAATAAAAAATTTAACCGCACTTTGTTGGTTTAGCGTTTTTTTTCCAATGAAAAGGGGTATAATTTCACTCTTTAACCAATTTGATACCCAAGTAAGGATAACATAATGACATTAAGTATGATCGTGGCAATGACCCAAAATCGGGTTATCGGTAAAGATAACCAAATGCCTTGGCATCTACCTGCCGATCTTGCTTGGTTTAGACAACATACCCTTGGTAAACCCGTTATTATGGGACGTAAAACCTTTGAATCCATTGGTAGAGCCTTACCTAAACGTCCAAATATTGTGTTATCTCGTTCAGAATTTCAGCATCAAGATATTCAAGTGGTGCAAGATATGGAAACCGCTCTTGCTTTAACCAAAGATTACTCTGAAATCATGTTAATCGGCGGCGGGCAATTATTTGAGCAATATATAGATAAGGTTGATCGCCTTTATCTCACAATAATACAAACTGAGTTAGCTGGCGACACCTTTTTCCCTGAACTTGATTGGACACAATGGCATATTCAGTCAGAACAATACCGCCCAGCTGATGAACAAAATGCTTATGATTTACGCTTTTTAATTCTTGAGCGTTGTAAATAAGTGGTTTTAGGTTGGGTAGATTGATGAAGTGCGGTTGATTTTTGGGGTAGTTTTTATTAGTCATTTTAATTTGAAATAAGATAAATTGTACCAATGCTGTATTATTTCAAAATGTAACGACTATCACTATCATTTCTTTTTTATAAAAATTAATTCTAAAAAATCTCCTTACCCTTTTATTTATATAAAATACTGATAAATGATTATCCTATTCCCATCTTTTTATCTATAAGGAAAATTTATACCTATCTAAAAAATCCATATTTCTTTTTTTATTTTTTTCTTGTTAGTCTATAACTCAATAGAAATAACAGTTTCTATAATAACTACATTATGCTTCTATGCTGCTTTATAAGCATAACAATAGTGTTCCCTTTTGATAAAACAAATAGAAAACTATTTTATAAATAAATTTTATTATAAAAATAGTTTATATGGAGGAAACTATGTCAAAAATTATTCCTATCAGTGAAATTCAACAATATCTTTTTGATGGTATGACCATTATGTCGGGTGGTTTTATGGGGATTGGTACTCCCTCACATATTGTGCAAACCATTTTAACGGCGGGGACAAAGGATATTACCCTCATTTGTAGTGATACCGCTTTGGTGGATACGGGGGTTGGGCCTTTAATTGTAAATAATCGTGTGAAAAAAGTAATTGCCTCGCATATTGGTACAAACCCTGAAACAGGTAAAAAAATGATTGCGGATGAAATTGAAGTTGAGCTTGTGCCACAAGGGACGTTTGCTGAACGTATTCGGGCTGGTGGAGCGGGTTTAGGCGGTATTCTTACCCCAACTGGTATTGGTACTGTGGTGGAACAAGGCAAACAAAAAATTCATGTTGATGGGAGAGATTATTTACTGGAATTACCGTTAAAAGCGGATCTTGCTATTTTAAAAGCCTATCTTGCCGATGAAACGGGGAATTTAATTTATGACGGTGCCGCAAGAAACTTTAATCCGATTATGGCATTAGCGGGCAAAACGGTGATTGCTGAGGTGGATAAAGTCGTCAAAGTGGGTGAATTAGATTCAAATCAAATTATGACACCAGCGACTTTGGTTGATCATATTATTACGCATAATTAAGGGGAGAAGAAGAATGAACGCAAAAGAATTGATCGCTCGCCGTATCGCTATGGAGTTTTACGATGGTGATGTCGTAAATTTGGGGATTGGTTTGCCAACAATGGTGGCTAATTATATTCCTGATGATGTCAATATTACGCTGCAATCTGAAAATGGTTTTCTCGGGTTATCCGCTTTTGAGCCCAATCAGGCAAATCCTAATATTGTTAATGCTGGGGGGCAACCTTGCTCTATTCAAGCTGGTGGGGCTTTTTTTGATAGTGCTTTTTCCTTTGCTTTAATTCGTGGTGGGCATGTTGATGCTTGTGTATTGGGCGGTTTGGAAGTGGATCAAGAAGCTAATCTCGCTAACTGGATGATTCCGGGCAAGATGGTGCCGGGTATGGGGGGCGCGATGGATTTGGTAACAGGGGCGCGTAAGGTAATTATTGGTATGGAGCATTGTGCTAAATCAGGTGCAGCTAAAATTTTAAAAAAATGCCAATTACCACTTACGGCGGTTAATGCGGTGGATATGATTGTTACTGAATTGGCGGTATTTGAATTTATTGAGGGAAAATTGGTGTTAAAAGAACACGCACCAAATGTTGATCTTGCTACTATTCAAGCCGCCACAGAAGCGGAGTTTATTGTGGCAAGTGATTTTAAACCTATGCAGATTAGTCAAAAAGGTTTATAGGAGAAAAGCGATGAAAAATGTTGTGATTGCCAGTGCTGTGCGTACCCCTATTGCTAGCTTTAATGGGAGTTTAGCCAATGTTAATGCCGTAGAGTTAGGTTCTATTGCGATCAAAGCTGCTATTGAGCGAGCAGATCTTGAGGCAACATTGATTGATGAAGTCATTATGGGGCAAGTATTACAAGCAGGACAAAAACAAAATCCTGCTCGTCAAGCCTTGTTGCGTAGTGGGATTGATCAACAAGTAACGGCTTATACGCTAAATAAAGTGTGTGGCTCTGGTTTGAAAGCCGTTGCAGCCGCAGCACAAGCCATTAAAGCCGGTGATGCCAAGATCATTATTGCGGGGGGCATGGAAAATATGAGCCAAGCCCCTTATTTGTTGGATAAGGCGCGTTGGGGTTATCGTCTTGGTGCGGGACAGTTAGGTGATGTGATGTTGCTTGATGCTTTAACCTGTGCAGAACATGGCTATCATATGGGAATTACTGCAGAAAATGTAGCGAAAAAATATGGCATTAGCCGTCAACAACAAGATGAAATTGCTTTAGCTTCACAACAAAAATCCATTGCCGCAATAGAAAGCGGGGCTTTTAAGGCGGAGATTGTTCCTGTCAATATTAAGCATAAAAAGCAAGAGCTCCTTTTTGTCACAGATGAATACCCTAAAGCAGGAACAACATTAGAAAAATTATCAGCCTTACGCCCTGCATTTGCTCAAGCAGGATCAGTAACGGCAGGAAATGCCTCGGGCATTAATGACGGCGCTGCGGCTTTAGTGATTGTGGAAGAACAAACGGCAAAAGATCTTGGGTTACCTATTTTAGCTCGGATTCGTAGCTATGCCAGCGCTGGCGTTGCCCCTGAATTAATGGGACTCGGACCTGTTCCTGCTTCGCAAAAGGCATTAGCAAATGCTGGTTTGACGGTACAGGATTTGGATCTTATTGAGGCAAATGAGGCTTTTGCCGCTCAATTTTTGGCAGTAGGGCGTGAACTTCATTTTGATTTAGATAAGGTAAACGTTAATGGCGGTGCAATTGCATTAGGACACCCTGTGGGAGCCAGTGGGGCAAGAATTTTAGTCACATTATTGCACGCTTTACAAGCAAGAGATAAAACCCTTGGCTTAGCAACCCTATGTATTGGCGGTGGTCAGGGTATTGCAATGGTAGTAGAACGTATTTAAACAATAAAAAGGAAAAATGTTTTTCCTTTAATCACGCAAGGTACGAGGCAGTAAAAATGTACCCTATTAATCTGGAAGGAGAAAACTTATGTTAAAAAATAAAGTCGCATTGGTAACAGGGGCTGCAAGTGGTATTGGTTTAGCCATTAGTCAAACATTAGCTCAGGCTGGGGCTGATGTGGTAATGGTTGATGTGAATGAAAGTTTACTAAAACAGCAAGCGGATCAACTACAAGCAAGTTATGTGGTAGCGGATTTATCACAACGTGAAGGTTGCAAAAGTGCGGTAGATTTTGCCAATAAAAAATTTGCTGGCGTGGACATACTGGTTAATGTAGCAGGCATTCAGACTGTTTCACCTATTGAGCATTTTCCTGAAGACAAATGGGATTTTATGATTAATCTTATGCTAACCGCTCCTTTCTTATTAACTAAATATTGTTGGTCATATATGGCAAAAAATCAATGGGGGAGAATTATTAATTTGAATTCTATTCATGGTTTGGTGGCTTCTGATTTCAAATCTGCTTATGTTTCCGCTAAACATGGTTTATCCGGTTTAACCAAAACCGCAGCGTTAGAGGGCGGTGCTTATGGGATAACCGTTAATTCAATTTGCCCTGCTTATGTAAGAACGCCATTAGTTGATAAACAAATTGCCGATCAAGCCAATCATCATGGCATCTCTGAACAAGACGTGATTAGCAAAATTATGTTACAAAAAGCCGCCGTAAAACGCCTGATTGAACCGGCAGAAATTGGGGAGTTTGTGAAGTTTTTATGTTCTGATGCGGCATCTTCTATTTCTGGTGCTTGTTTATCCATTGATGGTGGCTGGACTGCGGGCTAAGGAGTGAGCTTATGCTAAGTTTAATTGGTATTTTTATCGGTATCGTATTATTAATGGTATTAGCCTTCCGAGGCTATTCCATTGTTTGGATCGCCCCTATTTGTGCAGCGATTGTGGCATTTACGGGCGATTTAAATGTACTTGATGCCTATCTAGACAGCTATATGAGCGGTTTAGTCAATTTCGTTAAGGCTTGGTTTCCTGCTTTCTTATTAAGTGCTATTTTTGGTAACTTAATGGACGTCAGTGGTGGGGCAAAATCCATTGCGGCTTGGCTTACTAGAATGTTAGGCACTAAAAGTGCTATTGCCTCAATCGTACTGGGTTGTGCATTATTAACCTATGGCGGAGTAAGTTTATTTGTGGTTGTTTTTGCTATTTATCCACTTGCCCTTGCTGTCTTTAAAGAGGCAAATATTAGCAGACGATTAATCCCCGGCACCATTGCCTGCGGTGCGTTTACTTTTACTATGACCGCCTTACCGGGTTCGCCACAAATCCAAAACCTAATCCCTACCGCCTATTTTGGTACTGATGCTATGGCTGCCCCAATGATGGGTATTATTGCCTCTGCTATTTTATTCTTTGGTGGCGTGGCTTATCTTGAAATGCGACGCAAAAAATATGCTGCCAATGGCGAATTTTTTACCGAACCTGCGGTCATTGAACAAGCCACCTCGCCGCAACAGGAAAAACTACCAAGTCCATTCGTCGCATTGTTACCCCTAATTGCGGTGATTGTGGTACTTAATTTTATCCCACCATTGATTGGATTAAAAAATGATGATCCTAAAAATATTGTCATTGCCTTACTTTCAGGCATTATTCTCGTGGGATTATTAAGTTTAAAGCAACGAGATAAATTTATTCCCGCTATCGGTAAAGGGGCAAATGGAGCAGTAGGGGCAATTATTAATACTGCCGCTGCTGTCGGTTTTGGTAGTGTAGTAAGAATGGTACCCGGTTTTGACTTGCTCACCACCATGATCCTCAATATCCCCGGTGGACCATTAGTTTCTCTTTCTATTGCCGTCAATATTTTAGCGGGAGCAACGGGCTCTGCCTCTGGTGGTATGGGAATTGCCTTAGAGGCTTTAGGGGAAAAATATCTCGCCATTGCTAAACAAATGCACATTTCCCCTGAAGTGTTGCATCGTATTGCCTCACTCTCCTCTGGGGGATTAGATACCATGCCACATAATGGTGCAGTATTAACCCTATTAAGTAATACTCAAATGACCCACAAAGATTCTTATTTAGAAATTGCGGTAACCTCTTTTGTATTACCTATTATTGCCACTATTGTCGTGATTATCTTGTATAACTTGTTTGGCATTTACTAAGTAACCATCATAAAAATACAGAGCCCAAGATTAATTGAAAAAATCTTGGGCTTTTTATTATAGTCGTTTCAATTTAAAACAAGACAAGGCATACCACCAACGCCCTATATTTTAAAGTAGAACAACTATAAATTACTGGCTTAAAGATTATGCTGATTAAATCGGCAATCAAAACACATTACCAATAAAACCATTGACAACAATAAGAAGAAAGATTACTATGCATCGGAATTTCAACGAGATAGTCAATGTTGATTATCAACTTCTTTATGCGGAGTGGTAGTTCAGCTGGTTAGAATACCTGCCTGTCACGCAGGGGGTCGCGGGTTCGAGTCCCGTCCATTCCGCCAATTTAGCCCCTAATAATTTTCCTGAAAGTCTTAATTTTCTCCTTAAAAATCTCTTGTGTGATTTGGTTGGGTTCATTTCATTAATGACTGAGCTCTATAAACTAAAAGGCCCAAGCCATTTAATTTAGATTGAACAGGCTTATTATTGTATAATATATCTACTCATGCAATGTTGTTTCAAGCAGATCAAAATTTTTAAAAACCTTGTCAAAATAACATTTCGTTTTTATAAACTATCATCGCATATTGTCTGCCTTGGTTGGAATGCTGTATTGGCTTGCTTCATCGTATGTCTAATTTGTTTCAATGCTCGGCTATATTTTGTCATAAAAATCTGTGCCTTAATTGGTTGGTGGTTTAGTCCAACTTTTGGGGCAGATCAATCAGGGGATTTTTAAGGGGGAAGGGTTGCAAATATTAAGAATATTGGGAAAATATAGTCATTTCAATTTAAAATAAGACAAGGCGGCACGCCGAAGACAGTCCAAAGAGTACGGCGAGGCGTTCCAACACCGTATTATTTTAAAGTGGAGCGACTATAAAAAATATCAAAACCAACCGCACTTAACTCAGGAAAAAATACCCCACTTAACAAGATATTGGAAAGTGGGGCATGTTTACCTTTATTAATTACTTTTAGCCAAGTAACTTATTAACTCGCTTAATAAAGGCAATTGGATTTTCTAAACTGCCTCGTTCTGCCAACATAGATTGCTCTAATAATAATTCAATCCATTCTACGAATTGTTGTTCATCGGCAATATCTGCAACTTTTTGTACCATTGGGTGGTCTGGGTTTAATTCAAAGGTGTATTTTACCTCTGGGACGCTTTGCCCTGCGGCAGCAAAAAGTTTTGCCATTTGTGTGGTCATTTGATCATTATCAGTAGAAACCACAGCAGGCGTATCCGTTAAGCGATGAGTTAAACGTACATCTTTCACTCGATCACCTAATAGGTTTTTCACACGCTCAATAAAGCTGGCAAAAGTTTTATCTTGCTCTTTTTGGTTTTCTTCTTGTTCTTTGTCCGCTAAATCCCCCAAATCTAAGTCCGCTTTGCTAATGGTTTGTAATGGTTTACCGTCAAATTCGGTTAGATAACTTAACATCCATTCATCAATGCGATCGGATAATAATAAGACCTCAATGCCTTTTTTGTTAAAAATCTCTAAGTGCGGTGAGTTTTTGGCGGCAATATAGCTATCTGCGGTAATGTAGTAGATTGCTTTTTGTCCCTCTGGCATACGGCTTACATAATCTTGTAAGGAAACCTTTTGTTCTGAACTATCCTGATGCGTTGAGGCAAAACGCAGTAATTTAGCGATTTCTTCTTTGTTAGCAAAATCTTCCGCTGGACCTTCTTTTAACACTAAACCGAATTGTTGCCAAAATTCTTGGTATTTTTGTTCATCATCTTTCGCCAATTTTTCTAGCATTTGCAATGAACGTTTGGTTAAGGCCTTGCGTAAAGCGGCGGTTACTTTATTATCTTGTAAGATTTCTCTTGAAACATTTAGCGGTAAATCATTGCTGTCAATTAAACCTCGCATAAAGCGTAAATAATTCGGCATAAATTGCTCGGCATCGTCCATAATAAACACACGCTGTACATAGAGTTTTAAACCATGTTTATGTTCACGATTAAATAAATCCCAAGGGGCTTTGCTTGGGACATAGAGTAGGCTGGTATATTCTTGTTTTCCCTCAACTTTATTATGTGCCCATAATAAAGGATCGCTGAAATCATGGGTTAAATGTTTATAAAATTCTTTATATTCTTCATCAGAAATATCGCTTTTAGCTCTTGTCCACAAGGCTTGGGCTTTGTTAATTTTTTCCCATTTAACACCTGTTTCTTTGCCTTCATCATCATATTCTTTAGTCAGAATTTCTACCGGTAAACCAATATGATCGGAATATTTGCTGATAATTTCGCGTAAACGCCAGTCGTTTAAAAATTCTTTTTCGTCCTCACGCAAATGTAAGGTAATTTCAGTACCACGTTGTGGTTTTTCAATATCGGCGACACTGTACTCCCCTTCGCCTGCGGATTCCCAAAGGACACCTTTATCAGCTGGTTCGCCAGCGGCGCGGCTTTTTACGGTAACTTTGTCCGCTACAATAAAAGCAGAATAAAAACCTACCCCAAATTGACCGATTAATTGGCTATCTTTTGCTTGATCACTGCCGAGGGAGGATAAAAACTCTTTAGTTCCCGATTTGGCAATGGTACCTAAGTTATCAATGATTTGCTCACGCGTCATACCAATACCATTATCACTAATGGTTAATGTGCCTTTTTGTTCATCAGCACTAATACGCACTTTTAAATCGCCATCACCTTCATAAAGTTCTGGGGCTGAAAGGGCTTTAAAACGTAATTTATCTGCGGCATCAGAGGCGTTAGAAATTAATTCGCGTAAAAAAATCTCTTTGTTGGAATAAAGAGAATGGATCATTAATTGTAGTAATTGTTTGACTTCCGATTGAAAGCCTCTTGTTTCTTGATTTTGACTCATTGTTTTATCCTATATGTTGATTATAAATAAAAGAATACCTAGCCTATATAGGCATAAAAAATGAAATTTCAAGGATAGTTGTTGTATAGTCATTCCACTTTAAAATAATACAGCGTTGGCACGCCTTACTGTTGTGTTCGGCATAATACCTACTTATCCTATTTCAAATTAAAGAGACGATAAAAAAATGATCTGTTACTCAAATTAAGTAACAGATCAAGAATTTATTTAATAAGTGCGGTCAGAAATTACAAAATTTCTTTAGCGGTTGCCACCACGTTTTCTACGGTAAAGCCGAACAGTTTGAATAACTCATCGGCTGGGGCGGATTCGCCAAAGCTATGCATACCAATCACACGTCCCTCAAAGCCAACGTATTTATACCACGCATCGGTAATACCAGCCTCAATAGCGATACGTTTGGTTACTTCTTTTGGTAATACCTGTTGCTTATAGTTTTCATCTTGACGATCAAATACATTGGTACAAGGTAAAGAAACTACACGCACTTTTTTGCCTTCAGCGGTTAATTGCTCAAAGGCTTTTACGGCTAATTCCACTTCTGAACCTGTGGCGATTAAAATCAATTCAGGTTTGCCCTCAGCACAATCTTTTAAGATATAACCCCCACGAGCCACATCAACAAGCTGTTGGCTATCACGCTGTTGTTGAGCCAAATTTTGGCGAGTGAAAATTAACGCACTTGGACCAGCTTTACGCTCAACCGCCTGTTGCCATGCAATGGCTGACTCTACTTGATCGCAAGGACGCCAAGTGTCTAAATTTGGTATTAAGCGTAATGATGCTGTTTGTTCTACAGGTTGATGAGTTGGACCGTCTTCGCCTAAACCAATGGAATCGTGGGTGTAAACAAAGAGGACACGTTGTTTCATTAATGCCGCCATACGCACTGCATTATGAGCGTATTCATAGAACATTAAGAAGGTTGCACCGTAAGGAATAAAGCCACCATGTAAAGCAATACCATTCATAATGGCAGACATACCAAATTCACGTACACCGTAATTAATGTAGTTACCATCAACATTTTCCGTAGCACGCAGTGGTCTTGAACCAGACCATAGGGTTAAGTTAGACCCCGCTAAGTCCGCAGAACCGCCTAAAAATTCAGGTAAAACTGGGGCATAAGCCTCAATGGCATTTTGAGAGGCTTTACGGCTAGCAATCGCCGCAGGATTCGCTTGTAATTTTTCAATAAAGGCTTGAGAATGATCCGCCCAATTTGCTGGTAATTCACCACTAATACGGCGTTTAAATTCAGCAGCTAATTCAGGATAAGCCTGTTCATAAGCAGCGAATTTTTGTTGCCAAGCTTGTTCTGCAGCTTGACCTTGTTGTTTCGCGTCCCATTGAGCATAAATATCATCAGGAATTTCAAATGGGGCATATTGCCAACCTAAATATTCACGTGCTGCGGCAATTTCTGCATCACCTAATGGTGCACCGTGGCAATCGTGCGAGTTTTGTTTATTTGGCGAACCATAGCCAATAATGGTTTTACAAATAATTAAGGTTGGTTTGTCTTTTTCAGCTTGAGCCTGTTTAACCGCTTGAGCTATTTGCTCTGGATTATGTCCATCAATGGCTGGGATCACTTGCCAACCATAAGCCTCAAAACGTTTTTGCGTATCATCAGTAAACCAACCGTCCACATGTCCATCAATGGAAATATTATTGTCATCATAGAAGGCAATTAATTTCCCCAAACCTAGAGTTCCAGCTAATGAACAAGCCTCGTGGGAAACGCCTTCCATTAAGCAACCATCGCCAAGGAAAACATAAGTATAGTGATCAACAATATCATGTCCGCTACGGTTAAATTGAGCAGCTAAGGTTTTTTCCGCAATCGCCATACCCACCGCATTGGTAATCCCTTGTCCTAAAGGACCTGTAGTGGTTTCTACGCCGGGGGCATAGCCGTATTCAGGGTGTCCCGGTGTTTTAGAATGTAATTGACGGAATTGTTTTAAATCTTCAATGGAAAGATCATAGCCTGTCAAATGCAATAAACTATAAATTAACATTGAACCGTGTCCATTAGATAACACAAAGCGGTCACGATCAGCCCATTGTGGATTGGTTGGATTATGTTTGAGAAAATCACGCCATAATACTTCGGCAATATCCGCCATTCCCATTGGTGCACCGGGGTGTCCAGATTTTGCCTTTTGTACTGCGTCCATACTTAAAAAGCGAATTGCATTCGCCAACACTTTACGGTTAGCCATATTAACTCCTTATAAAGAAATATGATGATGTGTCAAAAATTTCTTTGATTGTACACTATTTAGGAGATAATGTACTGCGATTAATGTAATTTGTTTTGCCTGTTGATGGTGTGATTTTTACTTACCCACTATTTTCCTTCCGTTGATGAACGTCTTTGTTGCAATAACCAATTTATTACTGTGGGGCTATCAAATTCTATTTAGCCTTTAAAAGTATTATGTTTTGCAGAGTAAAAATCTATCATACTTTTCCCTTACACCTCATTACTTAAAACTTACTTAATCTTACCAAGAAGTAATTTTGCACACATTATTGTCATCCTATTTTTAACTCTCTCTTGCAGTTATTGTCTATTTGCTATATATTCCCCCACTGATTAAAATGAGTGTTGATAAGCTTGTTAACTTAGATAGGTATAATTATGAAACTTTCCTCTTTTACTCACTTAAATAAGCTATTATTTTGTTTACCTTTTTTACTTTTTTTACCTAAAGGTACAACCAACGAAACGGTTTTAAAAGATGTGATCAAACGTTCTTTAAGCCAAGATCCTAAGGTATTGTTAGCACAAAGTGAGAAAATGATTGCAGAAAGTCAGGTTGAACAAGAAAAATCTGATCATTACCCACAGATTTCTACTTTTGTGCAACAAAATATGCACCAATATCATCGTTATTCTTCAACAGAAGCCTCCAAATTTGTACCGGGAGCACAACTTTCGTTGAATTTATATTCTTTTGGAGCAATAGATAAGCGGGTAAAAGAGGCAAAATCTAAGCGATTATTAAGTGAATTTAATATTGAACAAACTCAGGAAGAGGTAGCTTATCGAGTAACCGAGCTATATTTAATGGCATTAAGTAGCTCGGAGCAGTTAGAAGTATTAAAGCAGGCTCATCAGCGTATCAATCAGATTATTAAGGATATTAATGTAATTTCCGATAATGATATTGGGCGTCAATCAGAATTAGTACAGGCTCAATCGCGTAAATATGAAGTTGAGCAACAGATGAATGCGGTACAACGTGAAATTGATAGCAATATTAACCGTTTAGTTCGTTATGCTAAACGAGATTTAGCCAGCAAAGATATTCGTGATCCTTTTAGTAAATTGAACTTACAAACACTCAAACAACGTTATGGGACAGATAAAATAAACCCTCGTATTAAATCTTCTGAGCAACAAGTAGAAGTGGCTAAGGCGGGAATTGAGGCAAGCAAAGCAAGTAGATTGCCAAAATTGGATTTTGTTGCACAGGCAACCCGTGATGATCGTGTGGTTTATTTAAATATGTCTTGGGATATTTACAATCGCCGTAATAATTACAATGTGCAAGAAAATGTTGAGCGTTTAGTTTCAGCGGAAAGTGAATTAGAAGATGCGAATTTAGAAATTGCCGAACAAAAGGCACTTTCATTAATTAATTTTGAACAATATCAAAAACACGTCAATATTCTTAACCAACAAATTAAATCACAAAAAGAAGTGATTGATTTTTATAAATTGCAATTCTCTATTGCTAAACGTACCCTATTGGAATTGCTCAATGCAGAGAATGAACTTTTATCAGCGCAGCTGTCTAAAGTCAATTCACAATATCAAGTACGCCATGCTGTGCTAGATTATCTCTATGCACAAGGTGCTTTAAAACAATGGGTTGATGAAAAATAATTAATAAATTAAGTTGTAAAAAATGAAAAGTATTTTTGAACAAATTGCCTTGGCGACCCAATATTTGGGGACGCCTATTTCCGTTTCCACTTTAGCCGCAAATACTGTGCGTAAAGTGGGTAATAGTGCAGATTTTTCTGGTTTATGTGAATTTCTACGTGCAGAGGGATTTGATAATAATATTTCAGAACGTGCTTTAGCGGATATTCCTTCTTTAGCCATGCCCGTTATTGCGATTTTGCATAATCAAGAAGCTGTTTTAATTACCGAAATCAATACCAATGATCAAGGACAACGAATCTATCGTATTATGCAAGAGGGCAACCTGTTTACCGATGTAAGTGCGGAGGAATTAGCCACTAAATATGCAGGTTATTGTTGGTTTATTAAACCCAAAGTGATTCAAGATGTACGTTCTGAATTACCTGAATATGAATTACCAAAATCTTGGTTTTTCAAAATTATTTGGCGTTTTAAACCTTATTATTATCAGGTCATCATTGCTACTTTTATGATTAATGTTTTAGCATTAATTAGCTCGTTATATGTGATGAATGTTTATGACCGCGTGATCCCTAATCAAGCCTACGCCACCTTATGGGTACTGAGTATTGGGGTGGTATTAGCCATTTTCTTTGAATTTATTGCTAAAACCTTGCGAGGGCATTTAACAGATATTGCGGGTAAAAAAGCCGATTTAATTATTAGTGCCATGCTATTTAGACGAGTTATGGCATTGCGTATGCAAGAAAAGCCCATGTCATCAGGATCTTATGCCAATAACCTGCGTGATTTTGAATCGGTACGGGAGTTTTTAACCAGCGCCAGTTTATTAACCTTAATTGATTTACCTTTTTTACTGTTATTTATTACCGTAATTAGCCTTGTGGCAGGTAAATTAGCTATTATCCCAGCCATTATCATTCCTTTAGTTATCTTGGTAGGATTACTGGCACAAATTCCTCTTTCTAAAGCCATTAATGAATCTATGCGTGAATCCTCGCAACGCCAAGGGCTTGCAGTAGAAGCGGTGGAAGGCTTAGAAACCTTAAAAAATAACAATGCCATGCTATGGGCACAACAACGTTGGGATCACTATACCGCCAAAAGCTCTTATTCTGCCATTAAGGTCAAAGATATTAGTAACTTTGTGATTAATACCGTTACCGCCTTACAACAGCTTAATACCGTATTATTAGTGGTTTATGGCACTTACTTGATTCATAGCGAAGATGTGGCAAGCCGTATTACCATGGGGGCATTAATCGCGGCGGTGATTCTTTCTGGACGAGCTTTATCGCCACTCGGACAAATTGCAGGCTTAGCCATTCGTTTCCAACAGGCTTGGATTGCATTAAAAGGCGTGGAAATGATTGTGCAAAAGCCAATTGAGAAATCTAGCGATCGTGAATATTTAAGCCTAAAACAAGTGAAGGGTAATTTAAATTTTGCCAATGTGAGCTTTAAATATGATGAAGAAAATAATGCCGTATTAGATCAATTTAACCTCAGTATTCGTGAGGGAGAAAAAGTAGCCATCATTGGTAAAATTGGTAGCGGTAAATCCACCGCCCTTAAATTAGCCGTAAACCAATATAGCCCAACCAGCGGTACAATCAGCTTAGACGGCATTAATTTACAACAGCTTGATCCTTATTTCTTACGCAATCAAGTATTATTACTTGAACAAAAACCACGCTTATTCTTGGGAACACTCAGAGAGAATTTAGATATTTCTCGTGTTGATGGGTTTTCTAATGATCAAACCCTATTATTTGCCTTACAACGTTTAGGTTTATTAGAAATGGTCAGAAACCACCCGAAAGGCTTAGATATGCCGTTAGGCGAAGATGGCTTAGGCTTATCTGGGGGACAACGTCAAGCAGTGGCGTTAGCGCGTATGATGTTACGAGATCCTAAAGTGGTATTATTAGATGAACCGACGACAGGCTTTGACCAATTCCATGAAAATCAAGCCATTGCTGCCATTGATACTTGGGCAAGAAACCGCACTTTAGTGATTGTTACCCATAGACCACAAGTGTTACGCTTAGTTAATCGTATCGTTGTGGTTGACAAAGGGAAAGTGATTATGGACGGTCCAAGAGATGCGGTGTTGGCAAAACTCAATGAAAAGCCAGACACTTCGCCAACAGAAGCGAAGCAAACGGAAAGCCATTAATGAATAAGCATAAAGAAGTACAAAAATGACAACAGAAAATTCATCTCAAGAGCAAAATAAACAACCTCAAACACAAAAGTTAGAAAAGGTTGATAACAAAGATTTGCATTTACTTACGGATCTACATGCCGCAATGCAACAAGAAAAACACACCAAAACCTTTGCCATTATTTGGTTAATTGGTGTCTTCCTGATTGTTTTTGTTATTTGGTCCTATTTCAGTAAATTAGAAGAAGTTACCCGTGCGCAAGGTACGATTGTGCCAAGTAGTCACGAACAAGTGATTCAAAGTTTAGATCCGGGGATTTTAAGCGAAATGCTCGTGCGTGAAGGGGATCAGGTAGAAAAAGGGCAAATTTTGCTTAAACTTGACGATACCCGTTCTTCCGCTATTTTGCGTGAAACGCAAGCGAAAGTGGATAATCTTGAGGCAACGGTAATCCGTTTAAAAGCGGAAATCAACGGCGAAGAGCCTATTTTTCCTGATAATATTCCTGAAGAAATCCAACGTCGTGAAAAAGGGGTTTACCAAGCGAAACGAGCGGCGCTGGCTGAAAGTTTAAAAAGTTTGCAAGAAAGTAAACGCCTATTAGATCGCGAAATTACCTTGACCAAACCTATCGTTGAACGAGGGGCTATGTCGCAGGTTGAATTATTGCGTATGGAACGTTCTTCCGCAGATTTACAATTACAAATTAGTGAACGCCAACATAAATATATTACTGATGCCAACGCAGAATTAGGGCGAACACAAGGCGAATTAGATCAAGCGAGAGAAAACCTTGCCATGCGTGCTGATCCCGTTGAACGCTCAATGATTCGTGCCCCACTAAAAGGGATTGTCAAAAATATCAAAATCAACACCATTGGCGGCGTGATTTCTGCTGGACAAGATATTATGGAAATTACCCCTTTAGAGGATACATTATTAGTTGAGGCTTATATTAATCCCAAAGACGTGGCTTATATTATGCCCGGTATGAAAGCGGTAGTGAAATTAACCGCTTATGACTATGCCATTTATGGCGGTTTAGATGGCGAAGTAACCCTATTAAGCCCAGGCACATTACAGGATAAGAAAATGGGCAGTGAACTCAATCTTGATCCCAACTCCGCATTTTATCGTGTGTTAGTCCGCACTGACGGTGCAGAACTGACCGATAAAAACGGCAAAACCTTGCCTGTTATCCCTGGAATGATCGCCACCGTAGATATTAAAACCGGCGAGAAAACCGTATTCCAATACCTCACCAAGCCGATTACCCGAATGAAACAAGCATTGCAGGAAAGGTAAGTTTTTGATAAAAAACATAATTTCTTCTGTTTTTTAGACTAAGTGCGGTCTGTTTTGCAAAAATTTCAGGCAGCGTTAGGCTGCCTGAAAATTAAGATGACCTTTAAAGCCCTAATAAAACGGCGATTTTTTCTTTAATGTCCTCTATTTCCGCTTGATTGGCTTTGCCTTTAAATTGGGCATTTCTGGCGCGCCAATCTAGGCTTTTTATTTGATCGCATAGGGCAACGTTGGGAATATTTCCTGCAATCCGCACTTCAAAAGGATAACCCTTAATCTTGGTGGTAAGCGGACAACAAAGCATTAAACCTATCTGATTGTAAGCCTTTGGACTTAACACGATCGCAGGGCGGTTGCCTGCTTGCTCGTGTCCCGTTTGAGGGTCAAAGTCTAACCATACAATATCGCCTACATCGGGAATATAGCGGCTTACCATATTTCTTTCCCAACAGGTTTGCCAAAATTCATTTCTTGATGCTGATTGTCTTCGGTGATTTGCGACAACAATTCATCAAGGGAATATTTGCGTTTTGTTTGGTTGGTTTTAACGGGTTCAATGACTAATCGTCCTTGCTCTTGACGAATATTAACCACAGAATTAGGCTGAATATCAAGGGCTTTCATCATTGCCGCTGGAAGACGAATAGAGGCACTGTTACCCCATTTTTTAACGGTAATGTGCATGGCTTTCTCCTTTGGGCTATCTTGAAAAATAAGATGATTTTACAATGTATCAACATAAACGGCAAAAATTTTTTAGGTAGCGATTATAACAAGAATTTTTATCATTGATTGTTTATCGCTTAATTTTTGTACAGAATCTAACTAATACTATTCTTTTAACTTGGTTTTCCTTTTATATGTTGATAGCGGATACAACAGGAATTGAAAAATGATAGTCGTTAAGAAATAGAGTATAGTTTATGGGGCTCTATTAGATTAGCCCTAAATTTCACACCATTTTCGCAAGATTTTAAATTGCTGAGAAGGTGTCCCAAAGTTAAACCGAAACTCGCATTCTTTCAAGAATAAAGGAAAGGATTTTCGGTCAATGCCATTATATTTTCTTAATACTCGTTTGGCTTGATTCCAAAAATTTTCAATGCCATTGATGTGATTTTTCTTTACCGCAAAATGGCTTTGATGATTAATCCGATAATGTTTAAACTCACTCACATCAAGAACATCATCACTGCAATAATAGTCCGTATATACAATGCTATCTGGCTGAATTTTTCGTTTAATAACAGGAAGTCAAGTTTTCGTCTGTGTATTTTCAACTACAATGGTATAAACCTTACCTTGGTGTTTTAGCATACCGAAAACAGCGATTTTCCTGCCGCTCCACGCCCTCGTTTTCCTTTCCTAACACCACCAAAATAACTTTCATCAAGTTCAACTTCCCCTTCAAAAACTTCGTGAGCTTGCAGGGCAAGATGATAGCCAATCACTTGGCGAATTTTACGGTAAAAAAGTGCTGAAGAATTAGGATTTATTCCTAATAGATCACTCTCTGCTCTTGCCGTTACTTCAAGAACAAAAAACTCAAGGAGTTTTAGCTGTATTTTTCTTTTTAATTTACAATGGGTTATCTTCATTTTTGCAGTCTATCATAACTGCTAATCTAATACAGCCCCTAGTTTATTATTTAAAAACCCACACTGAAATTTTTAAAAATGCTAAGACATAAAGTGCGGTTAATTTTGAAAAAATTTTGCCAAAACAGACCGCACTTTACGCTTACTTCAAAGCCAAATATGGAGTATCATAGCCGTTTTAATTATTAACAACATAAAATAAAACGATGATTTATAAACGCCCTATTCAGCCAGCACATAATAAAAAATTACAGAAAAAACTGGATATAATCTCCCAAAACTTTCGGCAATATTATGCTAACCAACAATTTTCCCTCGCTTTACAAGAAACATTAAAAGCCCATAAACTTATTCCTGCCTCGGTTAAACCACTGAGCGATGCGGCAACGGTAGCAATCTATCTTAACCAATGGCAAGACAGCATTCGCTATGCCAATCGTGCTTTGCAACGTGATGCGAATTGTTTGAATGCTTATGATGCTCTCGCCCATAGCTATGGTGCTTTAAAGGATTGGGAAAAGGCAGGTCAAGCAGGGTTAAAAGCCCTACAACTGCGAGATCAACAATATGGTTCAGGTGAATTACCGTCCCTCCCTCACATTGATCTAGCCTTAGCCAAAAAGAAGAAAAAAGTGATTGCATTTTCCTTATTTGGTGGGCTTTCTCGCTATGCCGAACCTGCGGTATTAAATACCGAACTTTGTCCAATTTTATACCCTGATTGGGTGTGCCGTTTTTATGTGGATCATTCTGTACCTACAACCTTGATTGATCGCTTACGCCGTAATGGAGCGGAAATTATATATGTATCAGAACAACAGCAACAATGGCAAGGCACATTATGGCGTTTCTTAGCCATTGATGATCCTGATGTGGGTTATATCATTTTTCGTGATGCCGATTCTGTGATTTCACAACGAGAGGCAGCAGCGGTTAATCAATGGCTAGCCAGTGATAAATTATTTCATACCATGCGTGATAGCGGTTCGCATACCGAATTGATTTTAGCAGGATTATGGGGCTGTGTAGCGAGCGCTGTGCCAAAATTGGAACAAAAAATTAATGATTATATCGCCAGTCAAAAATCCTTATCACAACGCTTTGCTGATCAATATTTTTTGCGTGAACAAATTTGGCGTTATGCTAAACAAAGTTTATTTGCACACGATCGCCTATTTGGTTTCTATCAAGCTCAAGATTTTCCAAATAATGAAGGTTTTGACTATGATAATTACCATATTGGCTGTAATGAAGGCAATGCCGTTGCTCATTTAAATGTTGACTATGCCGATGGTACAGAAATTGAATGGACAATGTATTCTTGTATTTCGCCCTTGTTAAATCCTGATGGTAGCGTAAATCGTGAAGCACAAGAGCGAGAAATTTGCCGATATGTTGCCATTGTGCATAATCAAAAAATTGACATAGAAATTCCACGCCGTTATGCACGAGGTGTCGCAGAAAAACTGACAAGGTTTACGGTAAAACCTATAGATGATAAACGATAAATTTTCTATAAATATTCAGGATTAAAAACTTCAGGTTTAGTGAAAATTTATTAATAACTTAAAGCTGTTTTAAATTTGTCTATTTCAAAAGATTTAAACATTCATGGATATTAATTGGGCGTGTTAGTGCTTATGGATAGCTTAACTAAGAAGATCGTTTATCATTAAATTGTGATAAGAAAACACCAATGAATACTATTAACTTGAATTGAATAAGTTCAGAGAAAAGGCGATACTATTTAATAGATTATATTTAATGATTGTTTAGGGTTATTAAAACTTATTCAATGCGCTTATACAGAAGAGTTATTCCGCCTCGTTGCTTATATTATTGGTATTTGAAACATTAAGATTATAAACGAACGCTCAAATAAATATAATGAAAAGGGAGGCGTTTTCTTTATAAACATAAAGGATTAAGTCGAAGTTGTAAGGTTATGTTTATAAAGGATTTCTTTGGGTAAAAAGAGTAGGTAAGATTATATAAAAATAATGCTCTTCACACTTTCCCATTAAACCAATTATTTTTAATGAGTAAATTATTTTAATCTTCGTCGCCTGCGATGATAAGTTAAGCTAGGCGAAACCCTTCTGGTTTTTATAGCACTATGATTAGGTTCTGGCAAATTATTACGCTTAATTCGGCGATAGTGGCTTAAAAAATAATGAAAACTACCGGCGAGTAGTATGCCTGTCAAAAAAACTAAAATAAATTCGCCATATAGCTGATGAAAAATTTGGTTAATTTTATGTTGTGTGGTTTGTCCATATTGATTATTAAAGGTAACACGTAAAAAACCAATAACCCCTTCAGGTGAGTAAATGGTTTCTACAATTTGCTGGCTATTTTGATTTTGTTGGTTTTCTTGATGAATTTGTTGTAGTACATTTATTTTTTTATGGGTTTGTGTCAGTAGTTCGCCATTGGCACTATAAAGTGAAGCATCTAAGACAAAGATTTGTTTAGCAAAATCTTCTAAATGTTCATTAAGTTGTTCATTTGTTGTATTCGGATTGGTTAATAACATGGCATAAAGATTAGCTTGCTGGCGAACAAGTAAGTGGGAGAGGTGTGCCACTTGATTAACACTAGCGAGTTGAGAGCTAAGTTTAAATTGCTGAATACCGTAGAAAATAATGCTCATAATGCTGGCACAAAAGAGTATTATGGTAAGTATTAAGCCAATTTTTATTAGTTTCTGTTTTGTAAAACTCAAGTTATTTGCCTCAAAATTTTAATTTATGCTAGTATCATCATTGTTGTGTTATTGGTTTAATTAGGTATTTTATGTCATATTTTATTGTTTATGCCTCTTATTCGTTAGCTGAGCGTTTTACTCAATTTCAACAAAAGTGCGGTCAGAATTTTACTATTTTTGATCGCTGGACGATAGCAGAAAATGAAGTAATTTTATTACAACAGGCTTTGCAACCTGAGTGGGTTGAGCTTGCCCATCAGTTAGGCTTGGATATAGCTCCGATTGATTTTATCCCTCGTTTAAGTCAAGCGGGCTTGCTTGTTATGGATATGGATTCTACTGCAATTCAGATCGAATGTATTGATGAAATTGCCAAATTGGCAGGCACAGGAGAACAAGTTGCCGAGATTACCGCTCAGGCGATGCGAGGGGAATTAGATTTTGAGCAGAGTTTACGCCAACGTGTTGCCACTTTAGCTAATGCCCCAGTGGCTATTTTATCGCAGGTACAAAAGCATTTGCCATTAATGCCGGGGTTAGTGGAAAGTGTTAAATTGCTACAAAAAAATGGTTGGAAAATTGCGATTGCTTCAGGCGGTTTTACCTATTTTGCGGATTATTTAAAAGAAACGTTAGGATTGGATTATGCGGTGTCTAATCAGTTAGAAATACAAGGGGGTAAGCTGACTGGCGAAGTGAAAGGCGAGGTGGTTACTGCACAATATAAAGCCGATACGCTTGTTCAATTAGCTAAGCAATATGAGCTTGATCTCGCTAATACGGTAGCCATTGGCGATGGGGCAAATGATTTGGCAATGATGGCGGTAGCAGGTTTGGGCGTTGCTTTACATGCTAAACCTAAGGTGCAACAACAAGCTAAAATTGTGATAAACTTTGCGGATTTTAGTGGTCTTTTATGTGTATTAAGTGCAAATGATAGAATAAGAGGAGAGTAATCATGCCATCATTTGATATTGTTTCAGAAATTACCTTACACGAAGTGCGTAATGCAGTAGAAAATGCTAATCGTGATTTAGCTAATCGTTATGATTTCCGCAATGTGCCTGCCAGCATTGAATTAAATGAGAAAAATGAAAGTATTAAAGTTGCGACAGAATCTGATTTTCAGTTAGAACAATTAATTGATATTTTGCGTAATGCTTGTATTAAACGTAATATTGAATCCACTTCTTTAGATATTCCTGCCGAATATGAACATAGCGGTAAAACTTATAGTAAAGAAATTAAGTTAAGACAGGGAATTGATAAGGAAATGGCAAAGAAAATAACCAAATTGATTAAAGATTCTAAACTTAAGGTTCAAACCCAAATTCAAGGAGAGCAAGTGAGGGTAACGGGTAAATCAAGAGATGATTTACAGGCGGTTATTCAATTAGTAAAAAATGCAGAATTGGGGCAACCTTTTCAATTTAATAATTTTCGTGATTAATCCTTTGTATTGTTAGGTAAGGAGGTGTTATGTCAAATCCGTCAAAAACGAAAGGTTGGTTTAAACGTCTGCTTGCTAAATACGATCATTTCCTTAAAACTTCAGGGTTAGATAAAAAGGGTGGCTGTGGTTGTATGCCGCCTGCTCGTTATGATCCGCCATTGTACACCAAAGAGGAAAAAATGGCGTTAAAGCAACAACAGGTTAATAAAGATTAAATAGCGAGTGAAATTTACTTAAACCGATAAATCACTTGATTTGCCGATCCTCGCCAAGCAAGGCTGGGATCGGCTTGTTGTTGAATAAACTTGCCGTCAATAAGGACATCAATGTAGGGCAACATTTGGCGTTGATAATCGTCTAATTCGGCAAGGGTATAACCTGTCCAACACCAAATATCTTTATCAGGACATTCTTTTTTTACACGTTGAACAAAAGGAAGTAAGGTTGCCACATTGCGAGGGTGTAGTGGATCGCCCCCTGATAGACTTAACCCTTGCCGTTTTATGCGGGTATCTTGTAAATCCTGAATGATTTGTTGTTCCATTTGCCAATCAAAGGGAACACCTGCACTAAATGACCAACTTTTTTGGTTATAACAGCCTTTGCAGGCGTGAGTGCAACCTGCTACAAATAAGGTACAGCGTGTTCCCTCGCCATTCACAATATCAACGGGATAATATTGTAAGTAGTTCATCATATATCAAGGCTATAAATGTTTGACGCGACGTTTCACTTCCTCTTGTTTACCCGCATTAAATGGGCGTGCATCAGGGCTACCGAGATAGCCACAAACACGCCGTGTAACTGAGACTTTTTCGCTATCGTGATTACCGCATTTTGGACAAACAAAGCCTTTGCTTGTGCAATGAAATTCCCCCGTAAAACCACATTCATAGCATTCATCAATGGGAGTATTTGTGCCATAATAAGGCACGCGATCATAGCTGTAATCCCAAACATCTTCTAAGGCTTTGAGATTATGTTGTACATTAGGATATTCGCCATAACAAATAAAGCCACCGCTTGCTAATGCAGGATAAGGTTGTTCAAAATCTAATTTATCGTAAGGATTGACTTTTTTCTCAACATCTAAATGGTAACTATTAGTATAGTAACCTTTGTCGGTAACCCCTTGAATAATGCCAAATTGTTTACTGTCTAAACGGCAGAAGCGATCACATAGGTTTTCGCTAGGGGTAGAATACAGGCTAAAAGCATAGCCTGTTTCTGCTTTCCATTGTTTAGCACAATCGCTTAAGTATCGCACAATATCAATGCCCTTTTGCCGTAACTGTTGATCGTCATAAATATGTTTATCGCCAAATAAGGCGTTGATGGTTTCGTGGATACCAATATAGCCAAGGGAAATAGAGGCTCGTCCATTTTTAAAGATTTGAGCAATATTATCGTCCGCTTTTAGCCTTACACCACAAGCTCCCTCCATATATAAAATAGGGGCAACTCGTGCTTTGGTTTGCTCTAAACGCGCAATTCTTGTCATTAAGGCTTTTTTGGCAATTTGCAAGCGTTGGGCTAATAATTGATAAAAGATTTCTTCTCGTTGTTGGCTTGTGCTTGCTTGCGTTCTTGCCTCTAGGGCAATACGCGGTAAATTAAGACTAACCACCCCTAGATTATTCCGTCCATCATGAATTTCTTCCCCTTGCTGATGATAGGCATTGAGAAAACTACGACAACCCATAGGGGCTTTAAATGATCCTGTTACTTTGACCACTTGTTCATAGTTTAGAATATCAGGGTACATACGTTTTGAGGCACATTCTAGAGCGAGCTGTTTAATATCATAATTTGGATCGCTAGGTTGTTGGTTGATACCTTTTTTAAGGGTAAAGACTAATTTCGGAAAAACGGGGGTTTTGTGATTTTTGCCCAAGCCACGAATACGATTTTGCAAAATAGATTTTTGAATTAATTTAGCTTGCCAGCTTGTTCCTAAGCCAAAACCAAAGGTAACAAAAGGGGTTTGTCCGTTGGAGGTGTGCAAGGTATTGACTTCATATTCTAAGGATTGAAAAGCATCAAAACATTCTTTCTCAATTTGAGCTTGTGCATAGCCCTGTTTATCGGCAATTTGCCATTGTTCGGCAATGCGTAAATGTTTTTCATAACTTTGTTGCACAAAAGGAGCTAAAACTTCATCAATACGATTAATGGTCGTGCCACCATAAATATGGCTTGCCACTTGAGCGATAATTTGGGCGGTAACTGCTGTCGCCGTACCAATGGATTTTGGTGGCTCAATTTCAGCATTGCCCATTTTAAAGCCTTGATTAAGCATACCTTTTAAATCCACTAACATACAATTAAACATAGGAAAGAAAGGGGCATAATCAAGATCGTGATAATGAATTTCTCCTTTTTCGTGTGCCTCAACCACATCTCTTGGCAAAATATGCCGTTTGGCATAATGTTTCGCCACAATACCAGCTAATAAATCTCGTTGGGTTGGGATAACTTTCGCATCTTTGTTGGCATTTTCATTGAGTAATTGCACATTGCTTTGCTCAATCAGCCCCTCAATTTCTTGAGTTAATTGGCTACGTTTTTCGCGAGCTAAATCTCGATCATGCCGATATTCAATATAGGCTCGTGCAATTTGTGGGTATTGGCTTGACATTAAATGATTTTCAACAATTTGCTGAATTTGGTGAATATCAATTTCTTCGGCATGGTGGGTAAAAATATCCTGACAAATTTGTTGCCCCATTTGATGACAAAAAAAATCATCGTAAATTTCTACCGCACTTGAGGCTTTTTGAATTGCATTAATAATACGTTGTACCTCAAAATTTGCACGACCGCCATCACGTTTAATGACCCACATAATTTCGTTTACCCTCTTTGTTTGCATTTTGTTGGCAAGATACTATATATAGATTTTTCAATTAACTCAATCACAATATATTGTGTTTTTGTAACTTAATTGTTAATAAATTCAAGTTAGTATTTGGTTTTATTCATATTTTTCTCTTTTAAAAAAATATAAGAAAAAGATAAAAATGTGATTTAGATCACAAAGTGAAAATAAACGCTGAAAGTGTAATCAAATAAGGATTAAGATAGAGTAAATTCTCACAGAATGAGGAAAACATAATGAAATTTTGGCGGAATAATGCTTTTATCTTAATAAGTTATGTGCTTTTAATGGGCATTGGTTTTCCTATTATGCGTTTTTTTAGTTTGCATTTTGACACCCTTAATAATAATGCCTTGCGCTTTAGTGCTGGGGGAATGATATTAATGTGTTTTGCCTTATTTGCTTATCCTTATGCAACTAAAGCCTTTATAAGGGATAGGCGAGCAATGTTTTTCGTGATCATTATTGCCTTATTGATGAGTGCGAATATGTTCTTTTTTATCAAAGGGTTAGAATATACCTCAGCACTTTCTGCCAGTATTTTCGCCTTGCTAGCGATCCCGCTTGCTATTATAACAGCGAGTTGTTTTTTTCACGATGAAAGCGCGTTGTTAAAGCAGCCCCGTTTTTGGTGGGGAAGTGTATTGATCCTGAGTGGTGCTTGCCTGTTTATTTTATCTTCTGCAACTTATCATCATAATGGACAAATCCTCGGTTACCTTTATCTATTGCTTGCGATTAGTATCCAAGCGATACAAAACTTGGTAGTGAAAAATATTGCTCATCAGCATAATGTGATTATAGTCAGTGCTTTTGTGGCATTATTAACAGGAAGTTTTTATTTGATTTTCTCCGCCTTAACGGGCAATTTCATGCTTTTGCAACATTTTTCTGTGGGATTGATTGTAGGCTTACTCTTGGCGGGTATTTACGGTATGTTGACAGGTATGCTAATGGCTTTTTATATTGTCAAAACACAAGGCATTATCCGTTTTAACCTAATCCAATTATTAATCCCTTTCTCCACCGCCATAATGGCTTATTTTAGCTTGAATGAACAAGTGAGTTTAAATCAAAGTCTTGGCGGTATGGTATTGATTTTGGGGTGTTTATTGGCATTTAACAGTAACAATAAAAATCATCAGTAAAGTGCGGTCAGTTTTCACAAAATTTTTATCAGCTTAAAACTGATTAAATATGCTTAATGATTAAACTGTGCGGGATAGTCGTTTCAATTAAACTGAATACAATACAGAGAGCACGGCGAGATAAACGCCGTACTCTTTTAAACAGGGACAATAAGCTAATTCCTTTATTTTTTATCGCCTTTAAGTAATTCCGCAATGCCAGCCACAGAACCAATTAAATTACCTGCCTCTAGTGGCATAAGCACCACTTTACTGTTTTCCGCTCCACCAATTTCTTTTAAAGCCTCAGTATATTTTTGGGCAATAAAATAATTAATGGCTTTGGTATCTCCGCTAGCAATAGCCTCTGATACCATTTGAGTGGCTTTTGCCTCTGCTTCAGCCGCCCGTTCACGCGCTTCCGCTTGCAAAAATGCCTCTTGTCGTTCCCCTTCCGCTTTTAAAATGCGAGATTGCTTTTCTCCCTCAGCACGCAAAATTTCCGCTTGACGAACCCCCTCTGCCTCTAAAATATCCGCCCGTTTATTACGTTCGGCTTTCATTTGGGCATTCATCGCCGCAATCAGTTCTTGTGGTGGACGCACATCACGAATTTCAATACGTGTGACTTTTACACCCCAAGGATTAGTTGCCTCATCAACAATAGACAATAGACGACTATTGATCGCATCACGCTGGGACAACATTTCATCAAGTTCCATAGAGCCAAGTACAGTACGGATATTGGTCATGGTCAGATTAATAATGGCTTGTTCTAAATGATTGACTTCATAAGCGGCATTGCGAGCATCAATCACTTGCACAAAACAAACGGCATCAATAGACACATTGGCATTGTCTTTTGAAATCACTTCTTGAGAGGGAATATCTAATACCTGTTCCATCATATTAATTTTGCGACCAACACGATCCACAAACGGCACTACAAAATTTAACCCAGGTGTAAGCGTTTTAGTATAACGCCCAAAACGCTCAATCGTCCAATGATAACCCTGTGGCACCATTTTTAGAGTAGAGGCAAGAACCGCAATAACTAAAATAATAAAGAAGACCGACACAATCGGCAAACCATCTAAGTAGCTCATAAGATTTTCCTTGTAAATAAGAGTGAGTTGGTTTGGCAAGTTTAGCATAGGCGGAGGGAATGCACAGTAAATTTATTGTAGCAGGTAACATAAAAAATTTTCTAAAAAAGCACCGCACTTTGATTTGTATTTAAGCGTTTGAAATGATTGAATCATAATTCTATGTTATTTATTTAGTGCGTATATTTACATAACAAAACCGCTCAAAAGAGCGGTCAGTTTTAGTATTATTTTTTGTATTGAGTGAATTAGAACAAACGCTCAGAGGTTTTTAAGAGTTCGTATTTGAATGGGCGTTTCATATTGTTAATGGCATCAATAATGTCGTGATGAACCAGTTGATCGTTTTGGATACCAACGCAATAACCCGCTTTACCCGCTAGGAGAAGATCAACGGCATAAACGCCCATACGAGAGGCGAGGATACGGTCAAAAGCACAAGGCGAACCGCCACGTTGGATATGTCCTAATACGGTGGCTCGGGTTTCGTGGTGTACGCGAGCTTCAATTTCTTTGGCTAATTCATTAACATCTGTCATAAGTTCGGTCATTGCAATAATTGCATGGCGTTTTCCTTTGGCAATGCTGAGTTCAATTTGTTGGATAAGTTTTTCACGATCAAAAGGGGCTTCAGGGACAACGATATATTCACAGCCCCCAGCAATGGCGGCGGCTAAGGTTAGGTCGCCACAATGTCTTCCCATAATTTCTACAATAGAAATACGTTGGTGTGAACTACAAGTATCACGTAAACGATCAATAGCGGTAACCGCTGTTTCTAATGCGGTTTGGTAGCCAATGGTATAATCTGTGCCTGCCACATCATTATCAATAGTGCCGGGGATACCAATACATGGAAAGCCATGTTCTTCTGTGAGTAATTTTGCTCCCATATAAGAACCGTCTCCACCAATAACTACCAATGCATCAATACCATGATTTTTTAAATTTTCTGCACATTTTGCCCGCACTTTAGGATCTTTAAACTCAGGAAAACGTGCTGAGCCAAGGAATGTGCCACCTCGGTTGATGACGTCAGAAACGCTAAAACGGCTAAGTTGTTTAATTTTGTTGTTGTATAAACCTTGGTAGCCGTCATAGATACCAAAAACCTCTAGTCCTTCGGAAAGTGCGGCGCGTACAACACCACGAATAGCGGCGTTCATACCCGGTGCATCACCACCACTGGTTAATACTGCAATAGTTTTAATCATAATATCATTCCTTATTAAATTTAAATGAAACTGTTATCAATAAGAATAAGCAAATTTTTCTGATAGGCTTATTCTAACAAAATTTATTCATTTTGTTGTGTCAAATTTTATGCTGTTGTTCTGCTTGCACCACACTAGTAGGTTCTTGGTGAATGATAATATCCGCTTGTCCAAAGGATTGGGTAAGCTGATGCTCTATATGATCGGTAATATCATGTGCTTCAAGCAAAGAAAGTTCATCGGCTAATTCAAGGTGTAATTGGATAAAGCGTACCGAGCCTGCTCGTCTTGTGCGAATGTCGTGTAAGCCGATAACTCTTGTGTCCGCTAAGGCGATACGTTTAATTTGTTCAATTTCTTGTTCAGGCAATGCCACATCTAATAATAATTGGGTGGATTCAATTAAAATTTTGACCGCACTTAATAAAATATATAAGGCAATAACAATGGCAACAACGCCGTCAATGTAAATAAACCCAGTGAAACTTAATGCAAATGAGCATAGGATCGCAATATTCATAAACAAATCCGTTTGGTAATGTAAACGGTCGGCTTTTATGGCAGGGCTATCGGTTATTTTAATCACTTTTGCTTGGTAAGTGATAAGTAATAAGGTGGCAATAATTGAAAATAAGGTTACTGCTATACCAATTTCACTATTGGCTAAAGGTTGTGGCGAGCTTAGGCGTTGTATGCCTTGTAATAGAATAAAAATGGCAGAACCTGAAATAAATGCACTTTGGGCTAATGAGGCAAGGGATTCGGCTTTGCCATGCCCAAAAGAGTGATTATGATCGGCTGGCATTAATGCAAAGCGCAGAATAATCAAATTCATTAATGATGCCACAAGATCCAAGAGGGAATCCGTAATGGAGGCAAGCATACTGACGGAATCCGTTAGCCACCAAGCAATGCCTTTAGCGATAATTAATATCATCGCAGTGGTGACTGCCAGTATTGAGGCACGTTTCACATAATGGGAATAATGCTGTGTCATGCCTGACATTTCCATTGCCAAGGTAGGGCTTGTAGATGACGCAATTCTTTATCTACGGCATATTTTTTAAAATATGAACGTAATTTCTGCTCGGTCATATTGTGTAATTTCTGGGTTTTTTCCAGTTTTAATGAATATTGGTATTGGATAAAACCACAATGTTCTACATTTTTCCCTTTGGCAATATCAATTTGCCAATTCGGATTTTGTTGAGTAGGGGAATAAATTACATAGTTATATAAAAAACCTTGTTGTTCATAAGTACCAAAATCGGCAATGGATTGATTGGCATAGGCTTTTTTTCTGAGTGCAATACGTTCGGCAAAGCTACGTTGTTGATTACGATCAAGCAATAATTCCACTGCGGTATCCCAGTTATTGGTGCTTTTTCCTTGTCCTACATAGAAATAACGTGCCATTGACCCCAGATCATTTTGGCTAATAAGATGATAGGTTTTATTGTTATACTCAATGGTTTGCGGAACGGCTAATTGTGTGGGCGGCATTAATTTAGCACAACCAGTGAGCAATAATATCAGTAATAGTAATCTTTTTTTCATGATTTACTCACTTATATCACGTTTAAACACCCATTCAGTTTGGCTTGATTGAGTGGCATCAAACCAATATCCACCGAGATCAAAATCTTTTAACTGTTCTACTTCGGTTAAACGATTTTGAATAATATAACGACACATTAATCCACGCGCTTTTTTGGCATAAAAACTGATCACTTTATATTTTCCATTTTTATTATCTAAAAAGACAGGTTTAATGATTTTGGCGGTTAATAACGCCGGTTTTACCGCTTTATAGTATTCATCAGAGGCAAGATTAACCAGAATTTTCTCTTGTTGTTGATCTAAATCCGCCTGAATAGCTTGCGTGATTTGCTCGCCCCAAAAGGCATAGAGATCCTTACCTTGTTTATTGACCAGTTTTGTACCCATTTCAAGCCGATAGGGTTGCATCAAATCTAATGGACGGAGTAAACCATATAAGCCAGATAACATACGCAAATGTTGTTGAGCAAAATTAACGTCATCAAGGGATAAACTTTCCACATCAAGCCCCGTATAAACATCGCCTTTAAAGGCATAAATGGCAGGACGGGCATTTTGTGCATGATGCTCTGGCTGCCATTCCGCAAAACGTGCCGCATTAAGACCTGCTAATTTATCACTAATGTGCATTAGCGAGGCAATATCGGCAGGGGAAAGTTGACGACAAATTTGGATAAGCTGTTCACTTTGTGGAATAAATCGCGGTTGCGAAAAATGTAAATTTGGCACCGCACTTTGATAATCTAGTGTTTTAGCAGGGGAAATAATGGCTAACATAATTTGTGTATCCTATTTTATATTCTGTTACTAAGCCTTTTGGTTTTTTATACAATTTGCAAAGGTAACTGCCAATTTATTGGCGTGATATGTTGTTGCTGTAAGTATTCATTCGCTTTAGAAAAATGCCTACACCCAAAAAAACCACGATGAGCGGAAAGGGGCGAGGGGTGTGGAGCGGTTAATACGCAATGTTTTTGACGATCAATAAATTGTCCTTTTTTCTGTGCGTGGCTACCCCAAAGTAGAAAAACCAAATGTTCACGTTGTGAATTTAAGCAAGCAATGACCTTATCGGTAAAGGTTTCCCAACCAAAATTCGCATGAGAATGCGCTTGCCCACGTTCAACGGTTAAGACCGTATTGAGTAATAGCACGCCCTGCTTTGCCCACTCAACCAAATACCCATGTTCAGGCACAATAAATCCCGTAATATCATTCGCCAATTCTTTATAAATATTCACTAAAGAAGGTGGCGATTGAATACCGGGTTTCACTGAAAAGGCTAAGCCATGGGCTTGATTTGGGCCATGATAAGGATCTTGCCCTAAAATAACCACTTTAACTTGGGAAAATTCGGTAAGTTTAAAGGCATTAAAGACATCGGCTTGGGGAGGGTATATGGTTTTCCCACTATTTCTTGCTTGCTGTACTTGTTGCAATATTCGTTGGAAGTAAGGTTGATTTTTTTCCTCACTAATGGCATCTTTCCACGTTTTCATATTTAATTCCCCAAGCCATAAAATAAAAGGGCTATTATAAATAACCTCAACCAAAATTCCTAGCATTTCACATTCTCTTTTTCATCGGTTTGATTGTTAATAAATTGTACATAATTGTACTTTTTATGATAAAAGATAAAAAGCTCATGGCTATTTTTATTGATATAAATCAAGTTTAATCAAATTGGCAGAAAAAGTTTATTTGTTATACAGCAAAACCTTGTAAAATAATTTGAAAAGATAAAATCTTTTGATAAACTTAGCTTGATAAGGTTAATTAACAAGCAAAATTTTATTATTTGGAGGAAACAATGATTAAAGGTATTCAAATTACCCAAGCGGCTAATGACAATTTATTAAATTCATTTTGGTTATTAGATAGCGAAAAGGGCGAAGCACGTTGCTTATGTGCTAAAGGTGATTATGCGGAAGATCAAGTGGTTGCGGTAAGTGAATTAGGCAACATTGAATATCGTGAATTACCTGTTGATGTTGCCCCAACAGTGAAAGTGGAAGGTGGTCAACATTTAAATGTGAATGTATTACGCCGCGAAACCCTAGAAGACGCCGTAAATAACCCAGAAAAATACCCACAATTAACCATTCGTGTTTCTGGCTATGCAGTGCGTTTCAACTCTTTAACACCAGAGCAACAACGTGACGTTATTACTCGTACATTTACTGAAAGCCTATAATTATCTTTTTTATTAGCGATAAAAGTGCGGTGGTTTTTCACCGCATTTTTCTTTTTACTCAATAATTTTTCTTTATCTCTTATTCGTCTTTCGTTAGAATTTTGTCATTTATCATTGTTATCTTTGTGCTTAATGTTATGTCAAAACAAGCTACTTTTTATCTTATGCAAAATGATCAATCTGCCATTGCAAATTTATCTGCGATTGAGGCGTTAGCCTGTGATTTAGCGGCGAAAACTTGGCGTTTAGGAAAGCGGATTTTAATTGCTTGTGAAACAGAACAACAGGCTTTTAAATTAGATGAAGCCTTATGGCAACGTGATCCTGATGAATTTGTGCCGCATAATTTATCGGGAGAAATTAGCCATTACACCACCCCTATTGAAATTTGTTGGAAAGAAAAACGTAATGTACAGCGGCGTGATGTATTAATTTCTTTGCAACAACAAATCCCAGAATTTGCCCAAATGTTTAATCAAGTGATTGATTTTGTGCCAGAACAGGAACAACAAAAAATCTTGGCAAGAGAACGCTATAAACAATATCGCCAGCTTGGTTTTCAAATGAATATGGAGCAACAAAGCTAAACTAATTATGCCACCAGCCCATAAAGAGAAGAATAACGGCGAAGATAACTAACCAAATTAAATGTAATTTGGTACTTTTCTTGTTTATTTCCGCATTTTGTAAACGCCGTTGTTCCATAAGTTGTTGATATTTAGCAAGGTTAGCCGAATCAAAGGAAAAGCCACAGTGCGGACAATGGGCGACACTTGAGCTTATCTTTTTGCGACATTCTGGGCAAGCTTGTAATGCCATGGTAGCAATCCTTAAAATAATTTTTGTTCATCAACAGTTAATGGACGATATTCCCCTTCGGCAAGGTGAGCATCAAGGATAATATCGCCAATACGCCAACGATGTAACGCCACCACTTTGTTACCTAAGGCGGCAAACATACGTTTTACTTGGTGGTAACGCCCCTCACTAAGGGTAAGATTCACATTGTAATCATCAATAATTTGTAAAGTTGCAGGTTTGGTAGGTGTTTTTTCGCCACGCAATAAAATACCTTGCTGACAAGCTGTTTGATAATGGCTTTCCACTGGATCGGCAAGGGTGACTAAGTAAGTTTTTTCACAATGGTATTTAGGCGAGGTAATACGATGCGACCATTGTCCGTCATCGGTTAATAGCACTAATCCTGTGGTATCCACGTCTAAACGCCCTGCACTATGCAATTTATTGGCTAGGGGATAATCAAAGAGTTGATAGATTGAAGGATAATCGCCGTCATCGTGACTACAAACATAGCCTTGCGGTTTGTGAAGCATAAAATATTGCCCTGTTTCAATCCAAGTGAGCCATTCTCCGTCAAAGGAGATTTTATCGGTAGATTGGATTTTTATCGCCCCTGTTTTCATGGTTTCACCATTTACTTGCACTAAACCTTGCTTTAGTGCTTTGCCTGCTTGTGAGCGAGTTAGCCCAGTATGTTCTGCTAAAAATTTATCTAAACGCATATTTATTCGTTAAAAAAAGAAAAAGTGCGGTCTATTCCGCCGTTAAATTTTATGGGGGATTATAGCAATAAATCTATTGTTATTTACTTTAAATCGTAATTATTTTATTACTTATTAAAAAAGATACGTCCTTAAAAACAAAATATTTTGTGAAAAATCACTAATTTTAATAGGGAAAATGGGTAAAAATGCTTGGCTAGGGTAACATTTTGCTTAAATTTTGTGATGTAGTTCTAAAAATAACACTCCATAATTTTACTTCATCTTGGAGAAAAACTATATTTTTATTAGTTTGTATAAAAATGTAAACCAATATGATAAAGAAAAGGAGTGTTTGTATGAAAAAGAGTTTGTTAGCCATTACCATTAGTGCAGTTTGCCTGTCAGCTTATTCTGCCACACAAGATCTTGCGTTTAGTTATACCAGTACAAAAGATTTGTTACAACCTATTGATGTTACTAAAACCTTTAAGGAGAAAGATTTATTAAATTTATCTAGTGGTTCAATTACCTTTCGTATTAATGCAGGAAGTGGATTTGGTGCAATGTTAGGAGCATCAGATTCTACCTCAGATAAACGTTATTTAAACTTTTATTCTATGCGTAATAGTGCAGGAAAACAGGTTTTTGGGATTGAAATCAGGGACAATACAAACCTTATAGCAAATGAACAATTAACAGCTATTGTTGACTCCAGTAATGATTTTCAGAATGTTACCTATACTTTTGATAATGACAATCAGCAGATTAATATTTATGTTGATGGCAAAAAATTACGAACTAATAATAGCTCAAAATTTTTTGCGGATATAAAAGGGCTAACAGATGTCTATTTAGGACAAACTAAGCGTTCAATTCCAAATAATATGCGATTTGCTGGCGAGGTTTTTCATTTTGATTTAGATGAAAAAGTATTATCAGAACAGGAAATTCAACAAAAGCATCAACAGCTTGAGGAATTACACTTATATAGCTTAGATAAATATGATGATACAGGGGCTTATAAAACCGCAGCATACCCTATATTTCAAGGTGGTGAGGGGGGGGGTAGTACAGCCAAGAATTATCGTATTCCAGCCCTATTAACTACCCAAAATGGCGTGGTGATTGCCGCGATTGATAAACGTAACCAGCATCATTTTGATTGGGGAAATATTGATACTGCTATTCGCCGTAGTTTTGATGGCGGACAAACTTGGCAGGAAGAACAGGTAATTATTGATTTAGCCAGTCAGCCTTATGGCGAGCAAAATGCCGCATTTTTAATTGATCCCTTAATGGTACAAGATAAAAATACTGGGCGTATTTTTATGTTAGTGGATATGTTCCCAGAAATGAGAGGATTATTTGGGTTTGGTAATAACGCTCAGGGAAGCGGTTATACTAAAGATCCTGAGGGAAATTTATATCGTGTGTTATCTGATAAAGACAATAATTTATATAAAGTTAATGAACAAGGAGTGGTATTTGATGAAAATTATCAACCAACAGAATACCGAGTTGTCGTAAAAGGGACACAAAGCCTCGCTTATAAAGATTTGGGCGATTTATATTTAAATGATCAACGTGTTGGTAATATTTTCTTAAATACGGATCAAAGTGAGAATGATAGCGCCCCGCTACAAGCCAAGCGCACCAGTTATTTATGGTTGACTTATAGTGATGATGACGGAGCAACTTGGTCAAGCCCTGTGGATATTACCCCACAAGTTAAAGCTGATTGGATGCAGTTTTTAGGCGTTGGGCCGGGTAACGGTATTCAACTTAAAAACGGCAACTTAGTTATGCCAGTTTATTACACCAACAATACAGGAAAATTAAATTCACAATCCGCCGCAGTGATTATTAGTGCTGACGGTGGTAAAACTTGGGTAAGAGGCGAATCGCCGATTGATCGTTGGGAATATCAAAATGGTGGTTCACAGGCATTAAATAATGCGAGTAAGCAACTCACAGAATCACAAGTTATTGAGTTAGATAATGGCGAGCTAAAAATGTTTTCTCGTAATATGGGCGGTAAGGTAGTGATTTCTACCAGTAAAAATGGCGGATATAGCTGGACTAACCAAAAAATAGTTGATGATATTTTACTTGATCCTTATTCCCAATTATCGGTGATTAAATATTCTAAACGGATTAATGGTAAAGAAATTGTGTTGTTTGCTAATCCGCATTCAGATACTCGTAGTCGAGTTAATGGTAAAGTCTGGTTAGGGGAAGTGCAGGACGATGGCTCTATTGAATGGAAATATAACACCTCTATTACCACAGGAAGTTATGCTTACAACAGTTTAACTGAACTACCAAATGGCGATATTGGTTTGTTATATGAAGAAAGTAATCAAAAAATTCAATATGTTGCCTTGAATATACAAGATTTGGTTTGGCACGATAATTATATTCATCGAGATATACGCAATACCCCATTAAATTTCAGTTTAAATTCCAATTTTGAGGAAACTTTCTATAAAATTGGCGATGGTGAAATAATTAAACTTGGAAAAGGTATTAATCAGGCAAGTATTGACGTTTATGAGGGGACTGTTACTTTAAATCAAGAGGCGGATGATAATGGTGCTAAACAAGCCTTTAAACAAGCGGTAGTACATCAACAAGGTACTTTACGTTTAGGTTCAACTGATCAAATGCCATTATCTTCAATTACCTTAAAACAAGGTACATTGGATTTGAACGGTCAAGATCTTCAGCTTACAGCCAATAATAGCGAAAATACGGGTTTATATCAGGCTAATTTACAAGGTAATCTCGTTAATCATAGCTCAACGACTGCCAATATTCATTATAGATTGTCTGGCGAGAGAAGTATTGACGGGCAATTAGGCGATGAGTATGGAGCGATAAACTTGGTTTATCAGCCGGATAATGAGCGTGCTAATTTATCCTTACAAGGTAATTCTTTACTCAATGTGATTGATGTAAAAACAGGACGTATTACTTATGCGGACAATAGCCAACATCAAGCAACATCAGCAAATGTCAGAATGAATGCCGAATTAGCGATGAAAGGCAATAGCCAAGTTCAAATTAATCATTTAAATCTTGAACAAGATGCAAAATTAATCGTGGATAATCAACAAAATCAATTAGCCCAGTTGAGCGCTATTATTGAGGGAGCTGGCGATTTGATTAAACGAGGCGAAGGAACATTGCAGTTAGTTGGTTATGCTAATCATCGTGGTAATACCAATATCCAGCAAGGTACTTTGGTGTTAGACGGTATTTTAACTGGTCATTTGAATTTAAATGCACAAACCAATTTAGCTGGCTCAGGACAGGTATTGGGAACAACAACTTGGCAGGCTAATAGCTTAATTGCCCCGGGTATGAATTATGTACGCAATACGAATGCCGCCCGAACAGGCACAACTTTTACCGCACAACAATTATCCTTTTCCAATGTTGAGGATATGGGCGGACAAATTACCTTGCGAGTCAATAACGACAATAATGACGTTAGCACTTGGCAACATGATCGCTTATTGATTACAGGTAATATCACAACTGCAAATACCTCAGGCTATATCCCTGTTAATTTACGTTTGTTAAGTGATGGTGCAGGAGCAACAGATACCAATAATAATGGTAAATATGATGCTGATGAAGGGATTTCCCTAATCCAAATTGGCGGTGATGCCACATTAGGTATCTTTAAAGCGGATAATGTGAGTGTTGTTGATAGCCCTTATCAATATACTTTGGTGGCAGTGGATAAAGGCAGTGCAGTGGCTGAACAGAATTTGGTTAATGATCAAGGTAGTCAATATTATGATTATCGTTTACAAGCGGTTTTACAAACAGAAAACGGCGATGATCTTGAGCCAGTTATTGTTACTGCAACCCCAGTAGAAAATGAGCGTGAAGATGCCACTGTTCAAGCTGAACAAGCAACGACAACTGCTTTCGTGCAGGATAGTGTTAGTACCCGAGCGAAATTAAAAGCTCATATTCCAAATTATCTTGTGGCAAATACGGCAATGACCGATCAAGCACGAGAAATTGCCAGATTATTTAATCAGCAATTTGATCGACATAATGGGCTTTATGTATTGCAACAACATCAAGGGGCGAACTATACCTCTAACTTAGGCTTTAACCAATATGGTTATGGTTATAAATCTCGTCAAAATTTGACCGCACTTGGTATTAATCAAAACATTAATAACCAAACCAGTTTAAATGCGATGATAAGTCATGCAAGAACCGAAGTAGAACCAAAAGCAGAGGAATACAGTAAAACCAATTATAAATCTACGGGTTTACTGGCAGGAATACAGCATCAAATTGATAATTTCTCAATGAGTGCAGGTGTGGGCTACTATTGGCATCGTAGCGATGTAAGTGGCGGTTCAAGTATTAAAGGTAAACAATATCAATTATTTAGTTATCTGGATTATACATTGCCATTGAGCGATAATTTCGCCTTAATTCCGACTTTAGGATTAAAATATCAGCAATTAAAAGCAGATATTAATGATCCTGAACTCAATGTGGAATCTGATACCCATAAGGTGTTTAGCCAATATGTGGGGGCGAGATTAAGCTATCAATTACCTAATGTACATATTAATCTGAGTACAGGTTATGAACATAACGCCGAAAAAGACCATTATATGTATATTAGTCAACAAACCTTTAAAACAGGGAAGTTAGGTAATGCGGTAGTAATCGGTGGCGATATTAATGTCGATGTCGGCAAGGCTTGGAATGTTGGATTATTGGTTAATCATCGTATTGGGGTATCTCAAGCCAAATTGAAAGATACCAGTGTTACAGCGAAATTAGCCTTTACTTTCTAATTCTGATATGGCTATATTGAGAGATCGCCCAATAGGGCGATCTTGATTATTTGCTTAAAACTCACATTACACCTTTTTATTTATATAGTCATTATCTAGCCGTTATACTTTGAAACGTTGACACAACTTGTCTTATTTCAAATTAAAACGACTATAATTTCCATATATTATTGCAACAACGAAATATCCGCCACTTGTAAAAACAAATTTTGTAAGCTATGCAAAATAGCGAGACGGTTATGGCGTAGCTGTTGATCTTCAGCATTGACCATCACATTTTCAAAGAAATTATCCACAGGTTGACGTAACGCCGCTAATTTATCTAGTACCGCAATATAGTCGCCTTGGGCGATTGATGGTTGAATAGTTTGCTTTAATGCCAAAACGCTTTCAGCCAAGGTTTTTTCGGCTGGTTCAACACAAAGTGCTAAATTAATATCGCCAATTTCCCCTTCTGCTTTAGCTAAAATATTGCTTACTCGCTTGTTAGCGGCGGCAAGAGCTTGGGCATTTTCTAATTGACGGAAATGAGAAACAGCACGCACTCTGGCATCAAAATCAGCAGGTTTGGTTGGACGGCGAGCCAATACCGCTTGAATCACGTCAACAGCAAATCCTTCATCTTGATACCAAGCTCGGAAACGCCCTAACACAAAGTCCACCACGTCTTGCACAACATTTGGGTTAGTTAATTTATCGCCATAAAGTGCGGTGGTTTTTTCTGCTAAATTTTCAATATCAAGGGGTAATTTTTTCTCCACAATAATGCGTAATACCCCCAAAGCTGCACGCCGTAAGGCAAAAGGATCTTTATCACCTTTTGGGTGCTGCCCTATGCCGAAAATTCCTACTAACGTATCCAATTTATCCGCTAACGCCACTGAACAAGCCACTAAAGAATGTGGTAAATCATCGCCTGCAAAACGTGGCATATATTGTTCATTCAACGCTACTGCTACTTCTTCATCTTCGCCATCGTGGCGGGCATAATGCATTCCCATAACCCCTTGGGTATCGGTAAATTCAAATACCATATTAGTCATTAAATCACATTTGGATAAAAGCCCTGCTCGTTTTGCTTTTTGTTCATTAGCCCCAATTTGCTGAGCGATAATGCCACTTAATTGTTCAATACGAGCGGTTTTATCTCTTAATGTGCCTAATTGTTGCTGGAATAATACACTTTCCAAACGAGGTAATAAATCTTCTAAGCGTTGTTTTAAATCGGTCTTAAAGAAAAATTCGGCGTCCGTTAAACGTGGGCGAACCACTTTTTCATTGCCCTCAATAATCGCCGTTGGATCAGCTGGGTTAATATTGGAAACAAAAATAAAGTGCGGTAATAATTTGCCCTGTTTATCATAAATAGGGAAATATTTTTGATCGCCTTTCATCGTATACACTAAGGCTTCCGCAGGAACGGCTAAAAAGCGTTCTTCAAAGGTAGCGGTAAGTACATTTGGGTATTCAACCAATGCCGTTACTTCATCAAGTAAGCTCTGTTCAATGTCCGCTTGTCCGCCTAACTCTGCCGCTTTTTGCTGAGCTTGTTCTAAAATTAAGGCTTGTCGTTGATTAAAATCAGCGATAACAGAGCCTTTTTCTTGTAATAAGGCAGGATATTGATCAGCATTATCAATTTGTAATGTTGGTTCACCTAAAAAACGATGCCCCCGTAAAGAGCGGTCACTTTTTACTCCTAAAATTTCCCCTTGAATTAATTCATCGCCAAATAATAGGGTAACCGTATGCACTGGGCGAACGAAATGTTCATTTTTATCACCCCAACGCATGGTTTTGGGAATAGGTAATTTCGCTAAAGCATCAGCAACAATATCTACCAATAACGCTTTCGTAGGCTGTCCTGTTATCGTGGCACGATGCACTAGCCATTCTCCTTTGTTAGTGCTAATACGCTGTGCTTGCTCTACACTAATGCCACAACCTCTTGCCCAGCCTTCCGCTGCTTTTGTCGGCTTTCCTTCGCTATCAAATGCCGCCGAAATAGCTGGACCACGCTTTTCTATTTCTTTGCTCGGTTGTTGTTCAGCAAGTGCTAACACTTTAATCGCTAAACGGCGTGGGCTGGCAAACCATTCTACTTTGTCAAAGGTTAAACCTGCTTGGATTAAACTCTGTTCAACATTCTCTGCAAAGGCAAGAGCAAGTTTTTTGAGTGCCTTTGGTGGCAATTCTTCTGTGCCAATTTCGGCAAGGAAATTTCTTGTTGTCATTGTGTTTTCTCTAATTTAATGAATATCACTTTTTGAATTAAAATGTTGACGCCAATGCTCTTAAGCCGCCATAGTAGCATAAAAATCACGTTTTATTGGGTCATCAATATAAATTAAGGCTTTAAAATGTGTCCAACTTAATTTTCCACGCAGTGCGTGGATAATTTGTAGATCACTAAATGTTTCCGCAAATTTTACGCAATAATTAAGATGTGAACGTCCCCAACCTTTGCCAAACTGGGCGGTTAAATGTTGGGACAATGTTTTTATTACTTCTTTACCATATTCTGCACGTTCACCTTGCAAAATATGCTGGCTAATTCGTTGTCCAATATGCCAATAAAGTAAGGTAAGTTCCGCATTCACGCTCACAGTAACACGTTGTTTACTGTCGTGAATTAATTGGCTAATTTCACCAACTAATTGTTGATCATTAATTGCAATTTGTTTTTCTACTTTCATCTCAGATAAAACTCCTGCAAAACTCACCGCACTTTGGCTTATGCCTTATTGGGCAAAAATATCATCTAACTTTGTCGCATCTAACACGACAGTATCCTTATCTAACAACAGTGCTGGAATACCAATATAGCCATTTTGTTTAGCTTCATCAAAAGCAGAAAGGCGATCCCGTAACCTTAAAAAGGCTTTCAAGTTACCACCATTCTGCGTAATATCCACAGCTTCATAATCAACCTTGAGACGTTTTAGTTCTGCGATAAATGGTTCGGTATCAGGACACCAGTGAGCAAAATATAAAATCGGTTGCATAATTTATTTATTACACCCCGGAAACCCTAGCGCCTCTCGGCTTGCGTAATAGGCTTCCGCCACCCCTTTGGTTAGGGTACGGATACGCAAAATATAACGTTGACGTTCGGTAACGGAAATGGCTTTGCGAGCATCAAGTAAATTAAAACTATGGGCTGCTTTTAATATGCGTTCATAAGCTGGCAAAGGCAATGGTTTTTCTAGGGAAAGAAGATATTGTGCCTCTTTTTCATAATGATCAAAGCATTGGAAAAGAAAATCCACATCCGCATATTCAAAATTGTAGGTGGATTGTTCCACTTCATTTTGATGAAATACATCGCCATAGGTGGTTTTACCTAGTGGACCATCAGACCAAACCAGATCATAAACGCTATCTACCCCTTGGATATACATGGCTAATCGTTCTAAACCGTAAGTGATTTCGCCCGTAACTGGTTTACATTCTAAGCCACCCACTTGTTGGAAATAGGTAAATTGGGTTACTTCCATACCATTTAACCAAACTTCCCAACCTAAGCCCCACGCGCCTAATGTCGGGTTTTCCCAGTTATCTTCCACAAAACGAATATCATTTTGGGTTGGATCAAAGCCTAACATTTTTAAGCTATCTAAATATAATTCTTGAATATTATCAGGCGAGGGCTTAATCACCACTTGGAATTGATAATAATGCTGTAAACGGTTTGGATTTTCGCCATAACGTCCATCAGTAGGGCGGCGTGAAGGCTGCACATAAGCAAATGCCATTGGTTCTGGTCCAATCGCTCGCAAGCAGGTCATTGGGTGGGAGGTGCCTGCCCCGACTTCCATATCAAAGGGTTGCACTACAGTACAACCTTGGTTTGCCCAGTAATCTTGTAAAGCAAGGATCATACCTTGAAAGGTTTTTACATTGAATTTTGCACTCATAATAATCTGTTCTATTTTTTTAAAATAAATGCTGATTAGTATAGCCTAAAATGACTAATGATAATAGAAGGAAAAGCATAATTCTATGAAACAAAAGTGCGGTGAAAAATAATTTATTTTCCCACCGCACTTTTAAAGTAATTTATTCAATTATTGTTGATAAACCAATTTCGGTAATTGATTATCCTTGATAACCGCCTCATCAATAATGACTTTTTGTAAGTTAGTCAAAGACGGCAAATCATACATAGTATCTAACAATACCGATTCCACAATTGAACGCAAGCCCCTTGCGCCTGTTTTACGCTCTAAGGCTTTTTTCGCCATAGCTGTAAGGGCTTCTGGAGTAAATTCTAACTCAACATTTTCCAGTTTAAACAAGGCTTGATATTGCTTTGTCAGGGCATTTTTCGGCTGAGTAAGAATTTGTACCAAGGCGTTTTCATCAAGTTCGCTTAATGGTGCAACCACAGGCAAACGTCCAATAAACTCAGGGATCAAACCAAATTTCATTAAGTCTTCAGGCTCTACTTGTTTAAATAATTCACTAAGACTTTGTTGATCCTGTTCGCCTTTAATTTCTGCGCCAAAACCAATGCCACTGCCAACATGGACACGTTTTTCCACAATCTTATCTAGCCCTGCAAATGCCCCGCCACAAATAAACAAGATTTTTGAGGTATCCACTTTCAAAAATTCTTGTTGAGGGTGTTTACGTCCGCCTTGCGGTGGAATTGAAGCAATCGTGCCTTCAATTAATTTTAATAAGGCTTGTTGTACCCCTTCGCCAGACACATCACGCGTAATTGATGGATTATCTGATTTGCGTGAAATTTTATCAATTTCATCAATATAAATAATGCCTTGCTCTGCTTTTTCTGGATCATAATCACAGTTTTGCAGTAATTTTTGGATAATATTTTCCACGTCCTCACCAACATAACCTGCTTCGGTTAGGGTTGTGGCATCAGCCATTGCAAAAGGTACATTTAACATTCTTGCCAAGCTTTCTGCTAAGAGCGTTTTTCCACTTCCTGTCGGCCCAATTAGCAAGATATTACTTTTGCCTAATTCCACATCATCTGTTTTATATTCACTACGCAAGCGTTTGTAATGATTATACACCGCCACAGAAAGCACTTTTTTCGCATAATCTTGCCCTATAACATAATCATCTAAATGAGCCCGAATTTCGTGCGGCGTTGGCAAAGGTTCATTTTCAGCCACTTCACTTTCTGTTTGCTCAGTGCTTTGTTCTTCACTATTTTCTAACATATGGTGGCATAATTCGATACATTCATTACAAATATACCCTGAGGTACCCGCAATTAATTTATCCACCTCTTTTTGTTCTTTACCACAAAATGAACAATATAATTCTTCATCTTTTGTCATATTTTGTTCCAACTCTTATCGTTTTGTAATGACTTCATCAACTAAGCCATATAACTTGGCTTGCTCTGCTGACATAAAATTATCACGATCCGTATCACGCTCAATTTTTTCTAAGGGCTGTCCCGTATGAAATGCTAGGCGCTCATTGAGTTTTTCTTTAATTTTTAAAATTTCTTGAGCGTGAATTTGAATATCTGAGGCTTGTCCTCTAAAACCACCTAAGGGTTGATGAATCATCACACGAGCATTTGGCAACGCTCCTCTTTTACCTGCTGTACCACCTGCCAATAAAAATGCCCCCATAGAACAAGCCTGCCCAATACAAAGGGTGCGAATATCTGGTTTAACGAATTGCATAGTATCATAGATCGCCATACCCGCGGTTACTGAGCCACCGGGGGAATTAATATAAATATTAATATCTTTATCTGGGTTTTCTGATTCTAAAAACAATAATTGTGCGACAATTAAATTCGCCATACGATCTTCAACTTCGCCGCTTAAAAAAATCACACGTTCTTTGAGTAAACGAGAATAAATGTCGTAAGCACGCTCACCACGAGCAGTTTGTTCTACGACCATAGGAATAACACTCATAACTACCTCATTATCAATGTAAATAATTCGCCTATTCTACCTGAATTTTAATAAAAAGGCTTGGTTTAACTAATATATAGTCGTTCTACTTTGAAATAAAGCGCTACTCTACCTTATTTCAAATTGAAACACCTATAAAAAAGTGCGGTCATTTTTTATCTAAAAATGACCGCACTTACACAATCAAGAATAAAGTAAATTAGGCTTTCGGATTCATTACTTCATCAAAAGATGCTGTTTTTTCCGTTACTTGCGCCTTGCTTAATACCGCATCAATAGCTTGCTCTTCTAACACCACATTACGAATATTATTCATTAATTCTTTATTTGAATTGTAATATTCTACAACTTCTTGTGGTTGTTCATAAGCTGATGCAATATCTTGAATCATTTTCGCTACACGCTCTTCGTCCACTTTTAATTCATTGCTACTGATAACATTAGAGAGCAATAAACCCACTTGAACACGACGTTTCGCTTGTTCTTCAAATAATTCTTTTGGCAATCCAGCCACTTGTTTACTATTACCACCAAAACGCTGTGTCGCTTGACCACGCAATACTTCAATTTCTTGTTCAACAGCAGCCACAGGCACATCAATTTGATTTTCAGCTAATAAACCGTCAATCACTTGATTTTTAACACGAGAAGTCAAAGTATTATTTAATTCACGTTGCATATTTTTGCTGATTTCATTGCGTAAATCTGCAACGGTTTTAGTATTTGGACCAAATTTAGCCACAAATTCATCAGTAACTTCTGGCAACTCCATGACTTCTACTTTTTTCAAGGTAATGGCAAATGTCGCCGCTTTACCTTTTAAGTTTTCAGCATGATATTCCGCAGGGAAGGTTACATTAATATCAAATTGTTCGCCCGCTTTATGTCCAACAATGCCTTCTTCAAAGCCTGGGATCATACGACCTTGTCCCATTAACAATACAAAATCAGTGGCTTTACCGCCTTCAAAGGCTTCGCCATCTACTGTACCAGCAAAATCAATAGTTACACGATCTTCTGCTTTGGCAGCTTCTTGTGTTTCTTTCCAAGTGGCTTGTTGTTTACGCAATACATCAATCATATTGTCAATATCGCTGTCTTTGATCTCAACCACTTCTTTTTCAACTTTGATATTTTCTAAGCCTTGCAATGCAATCTCAGGATAAACTTCAAAGGTCGCAGAGAATTTAAAATCTTTACCCGCTTCAATTTGTTCTGGAGTAAAGGTTGGACGACCTGCTAAATTAATTTTTTCCTTGATAATGGCATCAAAGAAATTTCTTTGCATAATATCGCCTAATACATCTTGACGCACTGACGCCCCAAAACGTTTTTCAATAATGCTTGGTGGAACTTTACCTTTACGGAAACCATCAACTCGAGCATTTTTAGCGACTTTTTTTAATTCTTCGCGTACCGCTTGCTCCACTGTTTCTGCGGGAACAGTAATCTCGATACGACGCTCAAGTCCTTGTGTTGTTTCTACTGAAAATTGCATTTATGCACCTCAAAATAATCAATCATTGCACTCGGCGAACCGCACCGAACACGAAATAAAATATTAGACCGCAAATTATAGCCATACTCAAGCTAACAGTCTAGGAACAGACGAAAAAAATGCCAAATAAAAAACGGTATTCGCCTATTTTTTAAACATAAAAGAAAAACCTGCCGTTGAGATGGCGAATAAAATCAGCTTGAAATCATTACAGATTTTTAGGAATACGGATTTTTTGTCCCGGGAAAATCTTGTCCGCATCTTTAATTACTTCTTTATTGGCTTCCACAATCGCGGTATATTTTGCCCCATTACCATAGTAAGTCTGGGCAATTTTCCATAGGGTATCGCCTTTTTGTATCACATAAAATTGGTCATCACTGGCTAAGGTTTCACCATTTTTAATAGTAACGCCCTCTGCTTTTACTTCGGTAATGCCTGCAATATTCCCCGCCATTAGGATCGCTTTTTCTAAGGCACTGGCAGATTCTGCATTGCCTTCAATTTTTGCCACGCCGTTATCTACGGTAACCGAAACATTTTCAATGCCCGGGTTATCTTCGTTAATATGTTGTGTAACCGCTTGTGATGCTTCTTCTTGTTTAGAAAATAATTTGCGACCAATATCGCCAACAAAATCAAATAATCCCATTTTTCTTTCCTTAAATTCAATTAACTAAATAAGTTAAGTACAATAATCAATTTTTTGCAAAAAGTCCAGCTCACTAAGCTGCCTCAAACCAAATTAAACTTGCCATTCTTCCCGTTTGTTGTTCACGCCGATAAGAAAAAAAATCTTCGGCTTGACGATAAGTGCAATATTCGCCACCTGTTATATTGCTCACACCAAAGGCATTTAAACGCTGTTTCGCTAATAAGTATAAATCCGCCAAAAATTTATTTTGATTTCCCACCGCACTTTTATCTTGTACAAAAGCAAGTGTTGCTTGTGGATCTCGCTCTACAAATTGTTGCCTAACTTCTTCGCCCACTTGAAAGGCTGATTGGCTAATAGCTGGTCCAAGCCAAGCGAGAATTTGGTTTGGATTAGAGCGAAATTTCGCTAAGGTTGCCTCTAAAATCCCCTCACATAACCCTCGCCAACCTGCATGAACCGCTGCCACTTCATTACCTTGTTGATTAACAAGCAATACTGGCAAACAATCGGCGGTCATTACTAAACAAACTTGATTAGGTTGACAAGTATAAACCGCATCAGCAATCGGTATATTGGCTGAAAGATCATCAGGTAAAGTAATAACCTTGGTGCTATGTACTTGTTGTAAAAATACAGGCATATGAGGTAATTGCCCTTGTTGTACTAACAAAGTGCGGTTCGTTTCCACAGAATTTTGTTTATCGCCAACATGAGTCGCAAGATTAAAACTATTAAAAGGAGATAAGCTAACCCCACCCACTCTGGTCGTGGTAAAAGCGCGTACATTTGTTGGACATTGCCAAGGCGGAATAATTTTTTTCATAATGTTTTAGGGACTGTACTAGATAACTAGAATAAATTACTTTTAACTAATTGTTTTAAAATGGAAATTTGAGACTTTATGTTACTGCGATTAAAACGCCATTCACATTCTTTTAAATACAGCTCAAAATGGGCTTTAGGAATGCCATTAAACTTACGTAGATAGCGTTTTGCTTGGTTACAAAAATTCTCAATGCCATTAATATGATTATGATTTTCAGCAAAATGTGTGCTGTGATTGATGGGAAATGACTAAACTCACTCACATCAAGTACATCATAACTGCGATAAGTATCGGTGTAAACAATACTATCAGGTTTTGCTTTTTCTCATTGGAGTATTCTTAAATGGAAAATTTGTCAGTTATCTAGGACAGCTTCTTAATCTAAAGAGAATGTCTATAAAATTAGAGTTAGTTTTAATATTTACTTAATTAGCGTACTCATTATTTTATTCTCTAGAGAGTAAATAACCTAGTGCGCCAGTGACAAAATAAAATTAAAATAATTCTAAAATTTACCGCACTTTTATTCAAAACTAGTATAGTCTTATTTATAAGATATTATTCTAAACCTAACAAAACTTTTAATATCTTAGGTATTTCTCTTATAAAATAAGCATTTTCTTCATCTGATAGTAAATTATTTTCTTCAGCATATTCATTTTGTGAGGATAAGTCGGCATAAGTAATCCAATCATAGATATTTATTTCTGTATTAATAAAGTTTTCTAGGATAACATTTTCTGAATTATGATCGTAAAAATAGATAATTTTATTATTCTTATTAACTAACCATAAATCTCCACATATATTTGTAGCAAAAATAGTAAATTCTAACCTTAATGAATGACTTTCTAATAATTCATTATAATCATTCATCTCTATTTCTGGAATAAATATAAAATCACTAGAGAAATATTTGCCAGCGAAAAATTTAATAACTTCAGTTAGATGGCTTTCTTTATTTAGTTTGCTTGATGTTATTTCACTAAAAGTTCTAATTTTCATATTTCATTTTCCTTGTGTCATTTTAACGCTCAGATTCAAAATAACCCTTAGCTCCAACGGTAACACATTCAATATATGATAGAGGATCATCTGTGGCATCAGGTGCATAGATGGCTATACCAAGTTTATAACTGGTGAAACCGACATATTCCTCTTCTTCAATGTTAGGATCAAATTGAGATAAGTAATTTTTGCAATCAATATAATTCATCTCTAATAGGTTTTGATTTTCAAAAATTGCCTTTACACCGTCCATTAGTAAAATATATTTTAATTTAAAATCCTGATTTTCATAACCTAATGCAATACCATTAGCAAAAAAATCATTTGTTGATTTTTCACCTGTATCAATATCTGAATTTTCTTCGGTAGTGAAATTAATATCTTGTAAAATTTTAGTATTAATGATCTCTCTTTCCATTCCAAAGAAAAGTTCTCCAACATGACTAAATGGAATAATCTCAAATTTCATTTGTTTTCCTTATCATTAGTTATTTTCTATAAATTCAAGAAACTTCTGTTTAGCTTTATCAATATTCCCTGATATTTCACCTTGATAATTTTCTTTTAATCCAAATTTTCTATTACATATATCCTGTAATGCTAATATAATTAGCGCTTTAACAATTTCTGTATTTTCATACTCCAATTTCTCTACTAGAATGTTAATAATATCTTGTTTTAAATTTGAATGATTAAAGAAAATTTGACGCATTGCACTCGCACAATACCCTCTTAAGTAATCAATTTCGTTAGATGACATAATGTCACTTAGATATTTTAGTTCATTTTTATAGCCTAACCAGCCTAGCACAATAATGGCTTTGCATCTAATAAGTTCATCATTATGTTTAATCCATTGAGTAAGATATGGCAATATTCTATGTTCTCGCATTATACCCAAAATCTGTATTATATCGGCAAGCAAATTTTTGTTGATGTTATTGTTTGATGATAGGTAATTTAATAAATATGAAGTGGCATTATGATGACGTTTAGTAAAGGTTCGGCATAGCAGATCATGAAAATCTGCATTTTGACAGTTTTCTATAAAGTAGAGATGTAATTTATATGCTTCAATATGATCATAAGTTAAGAGATGTTGAGCAAACTCATTATGTTGTTTAAATGAGTCGCTTTTTTCTAGTTCATTAAATAGCGTGATAAATTTATTGAATTCTAATTGTTGTTTAAACATAGTATTATTCCATTTTAATATCACGAGTTAATAACTCTCTTTAATCCGCCAACCAATTAGCTATCAGTTGTGAGCCATATTGGCTAATAAAAGATTCGGGGTGAAATTGTACGCCGTAAATGGGTAAATCACGATGTTGGATTGCCATAATTATGCCTTGTTGATCTTGAGCAATAATCTCTAATTCGGAGGGTAGCGTAGCGGGATCGGCTGCCCAAGAATGATAAAGCCCTACTTGGAATTGCGAAGGAATATTGTTAAATAATGGGCTTTGTTGGATACAGTAAAGATTACCTGTTTGCCCATGCCTAACTTGCCCAAGGTTATAGAGTTGTCCGCCAAAAAATTCATATAAAATTTGATGCCCTAAGCAAACCCCTAAGATTTTTTTCTGTTGGTAATATTGGCGTAACATGGCAAAAACTTGCGGATAGGCTTGCGGTATATCAGGTCCCGGGGAAATTAAAATATGTTCGGCTTGTTGTAACTGTTGTGGATTAACCTGTTCCACAGGCACAACCATTAAAGGATAGCCTAGCGGGCGCAGTAAATCTACTAAGTTGTAAGTAAAAGAATCGTGATTATCAATCAGTAATAACATAAAATAACCTTAATCAAGGGGATTCATCGCATTAATTAACCGCACTTCTTCAAATAAATCTAATTCGTGCAAATAAATATCTCGTAATTCAATACGTTGCTGATCGAGCAAATATTGCCGTTGTGTTCCTGCTAATAAGGGGGATTTTGGGGTAAACCATTGCCCTTGCCGTTTAAAGACTAAATTGCCAATGGTGCAATCGGTGATTAAGTTTTGTTGTACAAGCATCACTTCATCATAGTCGCCACGTTGAGCATAATATTGTTGTAATAAGCTACGATCAGCCCATTTGAGTGAATAATTTAACGGTTGATTGACAACAAGGGGTAAAAAATGGCGAAAACAACGGCGTTGATAGGCGGTATATTGGATCTGTATATGCCGATCATTATAATCCACCCGACAGCGTATTAATGGTTCAGTGCAATGGGACGGCAGTTGCAAAACTTGGCGAAAATCCACCGCACTTTTTTCGGCATTAATACCATAATAATGACGTAAACTACGTTGATAACGAGCTTGATGATAATCTAAATGCTGAGCTTGTCCTTGTTCAAAAGCAATGGTTTCAAATAATGGAAATGGCATAGTTTATGGCTACCGATAGTCTGTTTTTAAGGGAAGATACACTTTTTCACAAAGTTCATCATATTCGCTATTGACTTCGCTTTGTGCGGTAATGCCACCGCCGCTATGGAAGTAGCGTTGTTGACCTTGTTGGGCAATATAGCGAATGGCGACGGCACTGATTAAGCGTTGTCCGTCAAAATAGCCAAATACGCCAGTGTAATACCCTCTTTTTTGTTGTTCTGCTTGTTGAATAATTTGGACGGTTTTTTGTTTTGGCGCACCGCTGATTGAGCCAGCAGGCAATAATTTTTGCAATAAACTTAAGGGATCTTGTTGCCAATTTGCTGGCAATTCGCCGCTAATTTGCGAACTGGTTTGCCAAATTGCTCCCTGTTGCCGTTCAATCTTTTCTAAATAACGATAACGATCTACTTGAATATTTTGTGCGATAATCGCTAAATCATTCCGCATTAAATCCACGATAGTATTATGTTCACGAATTTCTTTTTCATTATGTAATAATTGTTCTTTGGCTTGTGGTAGCTCGGCATCTATTGTGCCTTTCATGGGATAAGTATAGATCCGATCATTTTCCATTTTGACAAAACATTCTGGCGAGAAACACACAAAACGGTTATCCCATAAGAGTTTGTAAGGGGCTTGGCTCGCTTGAAAAAGTTGGCGTAAATTCAGGTTTGTTTCAATGGCGGTAGGGTAGGTAAGGTTTAATAAATAGGTATTGCCAAATTGCAACTGTTGCTGAACTTGCTGAAAGCCTTGTTGATAAGTGTAATAGTCCAGTGGTGTTTTGCTAAAACGGACTGGGGTAGGAATTTGCACTTGCCAATCCAGATTATGATAACCCTGTATATCAAAATAAATGCCTTGTTGATGTGCTTGCTCACAAGGCACAATCAAAGGAGCTTGCTGTTCAAAATCAATTAAAAAGAAATAAGGTGGTTTTATCATCACACAATAAGAATGAAAAAAGAAACAGGGCGATATTATAATCAAAAAATGGGTTTCTGACTATGAATGTGGCTTATGACTAAAGGCTTTTAGCAAAGAATCAAAAATATAATTTTCCACACTGGAATAATTATTTTTCTTTAAGCGACAAAGGGTAACGATCCAAGGAATGGGATTTTTGATTTTACGGCAAACAAAATCAGGCGAGGCATATTGTTTAGCAATGGGGTAAGGCAAAATGGTTAATAAATCTTTATTAATTTTGGCGGAATTAAGCAAAAAATCCCAAGAACTTGATTGTAAAATAATTTGTGGATAAATGTTATGAGTTTCAAAGGCTTCAGTGAGTTGATGATAAATCATAAAGGTATTATCAAAGATCGCCATTTTTTGGGTATGTAAATCCTGCCAATGAATATATTCTTGGTTAGCAAGTTTATGCTCAGGTGAACAAAAAACGGCTAGCTCTGAATGATGAATGACAAAGGAATCAATGATATTTTTGGAGATACGTTCGGGGTAAAGTAATGAAGCAAAATGAATATTTTCCAGTAACAGTTCATTTTTTAAGATAAATGCTCCTTGCTCTTTGATCGTGAAATTGATTGCTGGGTTATTTAAAATCAATTTTGGCATAGTTTCAGAAAAAATCACTGACAGCACCAAAGGGGGAATACCAATGACAATATTACCAGTGAGTTGCGTGGTGCTTTGATGCAAATTTTTGTGCATTTGATTATATTTGAGCAAAATCTCTTTGGCATCACGATAATAATTTTCCCCCACATAAGTTAATCCTACAATCCGCCCTTGAGCACGTTTGAATAATGCCACATTTTCCCGTTGTTCAAATTCAGTAATCATCATACTCAATGCTGGTTGAGAAATATACAGATGTTGTGAAGTACGACTTAAATTGAAATCATTATCTACAATGGCGACAAAATAACGTAAATGTCTAATATCCATTGTTTTTCCTTGTGAGCAAATAAGAAATTTGGGCTATTTTGCCATAGAATGTGTTTGATGAGGGAGTTTTTTTATCGTCTTTTAATAAGGCTATTGTAAAGTGCGGTCTATTTTCAATTTATTTTATAGTCATTTCACTTTAAAATGATACAGCGTTGGTACGCCTCGCCTTACTACTTGTACTGTCTTCGGCGTGCCGCCTTGTCTCATTTTAAATTGAAACGACTATATTAATAGCTTACCCATAGCACTTACATTTTGGTTATATTGATTTTTCCGCTAAAATAGCCACATTTTTTACTTGGAATAAATATTATGAATGAAATTCAATGGAAGCCCTCCGCCCCTATAGAGAATTTATTGGCGAGGGCAAAGATTATTGCGGAAATTCGGCGTTTTTTTACTGACCGAGGTTTGCTTGAAGTTGAAACCCCTGTACTTAGCGAATTTGGGGTAACCGATGTGCATTTATCTACGTTTAGCACAAATTTTATTGCCCCTTTTGGTGAACAGACTAAGCCATTATGGTTAATGACAAGCCCAGAATATCATATGAAACGCTTGTTAGCCGCAGGAAGTGGCCCTATTTTTCAGCTTTGTCGGGTATTTCGTAATGAAGAGGCGGGAAGTAAGCATAATCCAGAATTTACTATGTTGGAATGGTATCGCCCTTATTTTGATATGTATCGTTTGATTAATGAAGTGGATGATCTACTCCAACAAATTTTAGATTGCGAGCCAGCGGAAAGTTTTAGCTATCAATTTGTTTTTCAACAATATGTAGGGCTTGATCCCCTCTCGGCGGAAAAATCAGAATTATTGGCTAAAGCTCAAGAATATGGTTTACAAACCTCTGTTGATGAATCAAGAGATACGTTATTGCAATTTTTATTTAGTGCGGTAGTTGAGCCTAATATTGGTTTAGAACGCCCCATGGCGGTGTATCATTTCCCTGCCAGCCAAGCGGCATTGGCACAGGTCAGTTCCGAAGATCATCGTGTTGCCGAACGCTTTGAGTTTTATTACAAAGGGCTAGAATTAGCCAATGGGTTTCACGAATTAACGGATAGTAAAGAACAGTTGAGCCGTTTTGAACAAGATAATCGCCAACGGCAAAAATTGGGCTTATCCCCACAAAAAATAGATTATCGTTTTATTGCCGCCTTGCAAGCAGGTATGCCGAATTGTGCAGGTGTGGCGTTAGGGGTAGATCGATTATTAATGATTGCATTAAATGCAACGGATATTAAACAAGTGCTTACTTTTGGTATTGATAACGCATAAAAAGTGCGGTGGTTTTTTTAATTATTTTTTGAGGAAATTATGTCTGAATTATTAATTGCATTGATTTTAGGAATTGTGGAAGGGTTGACCGAGTTTTTACCTGTATCTTCCACAGGGCATATGATTATTGTGGGTCATTTGTTAGGTTTTGAGGGCGATAAGGCGGCTACATTTGAGGTCATTATTCAGTTAGGTTCTATTTTGGCGGTGGTGGTAGTGTTTTGGCGTAAAATGTTTGGCTTAATTGGCATTCATTTTGGGCAAAAACAAGATAAAAACCAACCGCACTTAACCTTAATACATATTATTTTAGGCATGATTCCAGCGGTCGTTTTGGGGCTGATTTTTCATAGCAAAATAAAAAGTTTATTTAGCCCTGAAATGGTAATGTATGCCTTGGTCGCAGGGGGGATTTTGTTATTACTGGCGGAAAAATATCGCCCTCAAGTGAGTGCTAGCACCTTAGATCAAATGAGCTATAAACAAGCCTTTGCTATCGGTTTGTTTCAATGTTTAGCCTTATGGCCTGGCTTTTCTCGTTCAGGGGCAACCATTTCAGGAGGATTATTAATGGGAGTAGGACGCCAAGCTGCCGCTGAATATTCTTTTATTTTGGCAGTACCTATGATGATGGGCGCGACAGTGCTAGATTTATATAAAAGTCTTGATTTCCTTAGTCTTGCGGATTTACCTATGTTTGCAGTTGGCTTTGTAACTGCTTTTATTGTGGCATTAATAGCGATTAAAACCTTCCTAAATATCATCAAAAAAATCTCTTTTGTGCCATTTGCTATTTATCGTTTTGTGGTAGCCATTGCGGTGTATTTTGTGTTTATTCACTAAGTATTACACTTTAATGTGAGCAAATTAGCTAAATATAGTCGTCCTATTTTAATTTGAAACCACTATGAAAATATTGAATTTGCTCACGAAATTTTTTGGCAACAATAGAAACTATTTCCAAATATTGAGGTTTTCTTAGCGGAGAGTTTGATATTAAATTGATATGAAGAAAGATTATTGGAATAATTGGCGGAATGGACGGGACTCGAACCCGCGACCCCCTGCGTGACAGGCAGGTATTCTAACCAGCTGAACTACCACTCCGCTTTGTGTGGTGCATAATAATTGGGATTAGCTTGAGCGTCAACCTCTTTTTTATTTGTTTTCTATAAATTTGCGTTAACTGATTAGGAAATAAACATCAATGCCGTTTTTGTTCATCTTGTTGGCATAAAGTCCATAAGCATTTATCGCCACTTTTCTTATTAATCAATGTTAAATATTTTTGGTGGGCTAAAAGTTCTTCTTCTGTTGGGGCAAGGCATTTTAGTTGATGCTGTTGTGTTGCATTATTGATTTGGGTTTGTTGTTTATCCTCAATATTTTCTAAGGGTTGAGATTCATCAATGATATTTTCATCAAATAAACTGGTTTGCCCCCCTGTCATAGTGAGATAAACATCAGCTAAGATTTCCGCATCGAGTAATGCTCCATGTAGGGTACGTTTACTATTATCAATGGCAAGGCGATCGCAAAGTGCATCTAAGTTATTGCGTTTACCCGGGAACATTTGGCGAGCCATTTGTAGCGTATCCGTTACTTTGCAGATTTGCTCTGTTTTGATATTTTTGCCTAGTTTGCTAAATTCATAATCCATAAAGCCCACATCAAAGGGAGCATTGTGAATTAATAATTCCGCACCTTGAATAAATTCTAAAAATTCATCGGCAATTTCTGCAAAAGGCGGTTTATCCGCTAGCATTTCATCAGTAATACCATGGACTTTTACTGCCTCAGGATCAACGGGACGATCGGGTTTGATATATACATGAAAGGTTCTGCCAGTATAACGGCGATTGATAATTTCTACTGCTCCAATTTCAATAATGCAATGCCCTTCATAATGAGCACCTAATTGGTTCATACCTGTGGTTTCAGTATCCAGTACAATTTGTCGTTGCGTATTAATTTCTAGGTTCATAATAAATTTTGCGTTATGATCGGAATTATTGATGGTTATTGTAACAAATATTTATGCAAAAAAAGATTGAAATTTTTACTGATGGTTCTTGTTTAGGTAATCCCGGTGCTGGTGGAATAGGGGTATTGCTACGTTATCAACAACATGAAAAAGAACTTTCTCAGGGCTATTTTGTTACCACCAATAACCGTATGGAATTGTTGGCTGTTATTGAGGGTTTAAAATGTTTAAAGCAACCTTGTGCTGTGGATTTATATTGTGATAGTCAATATGTGAAAAATGGGATAACACAATGGATTTTTAATTGGAAAAAGAAAAATTGGCGAACCAGTAATGGAAGTGCGGTTAAAAATCAGGATTTATGGATCTTATTGGATCAGCTTGTGCAACAACATCAGGTAAATTGGCATTGGGTTAAGGGGCATGCAGGCCATAGCGAGAATGAACGCTGTGATCTATTGGCTAAACAAGGGGCAAAAAATCCTAGTTTAGAAGATAAGGGCTATCAAGCAGAAACCTAATTGCCCTTATTTCTGTTCTATTATTTAAGCAAATAATGCTTGATGTAATTTGCTTACAATATCGTCCGCTTGGCTACCATTCACTAGCATACAAATGTTATTCGTACTTGCACCATAGCTGATCATTCTCACATTGTAATCTTCCAAGGCTGTGAAGATTTGTTTGGCTACCCCTGCGGCAATATGTAAATCATTACCAATTAAGGCAACTAACGCCAAGCCAGTATCTACTTTAACATTGCAAAGCTCACTTAACTCGGTAATTAAAGCGTTAGATAATAATTCTGCACCTGAAGAGGCTGAACCTGTTTTGTCTAAGGTCAAGGCAATGCTTACTTCGGAGGTGGTAATGGTATCTACGGAAATTTTATGTTTAGCTAAAATGCTAAAGACTTTTGCCAGAAAACCTTGAGCGTGTAGCATACTTAGGCTAGATAAGGTTAATAAGGTTTGCTCTCGGCGTAATGCAATAGCACGGAAAGTTGGGCGTAAATGTGGATCTCTTGTTACCCAAGTACCGCCTTGTTCAGGTGCTTTACTTGAGCCAACATAGACAGGAATATTGCTGCGTACCGCAGGTAATAAGGTTGCTGGGTGTAAAACTTTTGCGCCAAAGGTTGCCATTTCTGCAGCTTCGGCAAAGCTAATGGTTTCAATACGTTTAGCCGCCGAGGTAATACGTGGATCGGTGGTATAAATACCTGCTACATCTGTCCAAATTAATACATCTTTGGCTTTTAAGACTTCTGCTAATAATGCAGCAGTATAATCCGAGCCACCACGCCCTAAGGTAGTTGTTTTGCCCATATCATCACGTCCAATAAATCCTTGGGTAATGACTAATTCACCATTTTCCACTAAAGGTTTTAAGACTTGATCACAATTCTGTTGGGTTTTTTCATCGTTTGGTGCGGCTTTACCAAAATGACTATCCGTTGCTACTACTGAACGTACATCAAGCCAGCTAGCGGTATGACCTAAATCGCGTAATACCTCCACAAAAATCAGTGAAGACATCATTTCGCCATGGCTAATTAGTTCATCGGTTAAAGCGGAAGATGTTGCTAAGCTTGCCGCTTCAGATAAGGATTGAATACTGGCAAGCAATCGGTCAATTTCTTCTCGAATGACACTTGGATTTTTCAATTTATCAAGAATGGCATATTGAATTTGGCGAATTTTAGCAAAACATTGTTCACGCTGTTCGGTATCACAACCTTTAGCAAGTTCAACTAATAAATTAGTGATTCCAGCAGAAGCAGAAAGTACGACTACTCGTGTATTTGGATCGGCAATAACAATTTTCGCTGAGGCTTGCATTGCTTCATAATCGGCAACACTAGTACCACCAAATTTAGCAACAGAATAATTGGACATAGATGATTCCTTTAAACAAGTAAAATAAGTTAAGAGAATATTCAGAGAGGTAAGCAAACGCAGAAAGACAATAATATGCAAGTATCATTGTAGAAGCGCTCCATTTACACTTTTATTTATGGCAAATGACAGCCTCAGAGATTCAACCCTAAAGGCCGATAACTATTTGTTCGGACAAAATAGTTATCTCGGCGAACACTCCCCTGATTATTTTTTACTAAATTAAATTGTTGATTTAATTTATTGATCCCGAAATCTAAAAAATAACTGCCTGAGTAACGCACCTCTTCTGTGGTCTATACAAATAACGTTAAACGGATTTTTTGTCAATCAAAAATTAAAATTTATGATGTTAAATTGAAACGTCTATACATGAAACGATGATAATAGCTTTCAAGTATAAAAAATTAACTCATCGCCCCTAAAAGCATTTCCCTTATTGTTAAAAAAAGGGTACTATTGCCCGCTCATTTTTATTAAGCAACCTTAGCTTAAAAAATGATACATAAAAAAGCTGAAACGCTTTTTTTAATAAGTAGCGAGTCAATGCCCCATGGCATCTTATTGTTTTATCGAATAAGAAAGCTTAGGCTTTCCGCAAGGCAGCGACTTATTTTTTTCACCTCAAATTTAGAAGGTTATGAATAATGACAACAACTCCTGTCATGCCAATTAATCAGGCAACAAACGACTATTATTTATCTCGCCAAAACAAAATGGAATCCAATGTACGCAGTTATCCTCGTAAATTGCCTTTAGCTATTGCAAAAGCACAAGGTTGCTGGGTAACTGATGTTGAAGGTAATGAATATCTTGATTGTTTAGCGGGGGCGGGGACTTTAGCGTTAGGGCATAATCATCCAGCGATTATTCAAGCTATTCAAGATGTATTAGCTAGCGGTTTACCTTTACATACACTTGATTTAACTACGCCGTTAAAAGATGCTTTTACTGAAGAATTATTATCCTTTTTTCCGCAAGATCAATATTGTTTACAATTTTGTGGTCCTTCTGGTGCAGACGGTACAGAAGCTGCAATAAAACTTGCGAAAACTTATACTGGGCGTGGTAATGTGATTGCCTTTTCAGGTGGCTATCATGGTATGACACAAGGTTCACTGGCGATGACAGGTAATCTTAATGCCAAAAATGCAGTACAAAATATGATGCCTGGCGTGCAATTTATGCCTTATCCTCATGAATACCGTTGCCCATTAGGTTTGGGGGGAGAAGCGGGCGTTGAAGCGTTAACCTATTATTTTGAAAACTTTATTGAAGATGTTGAAAGTGGTGTGGTTAAACCTGCTGCGGTAATTCTTGAAGCTATTCAAGGCGAAGGTGGTGTGGTTACTGCACCAGTAAAATGGTTACAAAAAATTCGTGAAGTGACGAAAAAACATGGCATTGTGTTAATTTTAGATGAAGTGCAAGCGGGCTTCTGCCGTTCTGGTAAAATGTTTGCTTTTGAACACGCAGGAATTGAGCCTGATGTGGTGGTCATGTCAAAAGCGGTTGGTGGAAGTTTACCTTTAGCGGTATTGGCAATTCGTAAAGAGTTTGATGCTTGGTTACCTGCTGGGCATACAGGGACATTCCGTGGTAATCAATTAGCCATGGCAACAGGTTATGCCTCATTAAAAATTATGAAAGAACAGAAATTAGCCGAAAACGCTGAGCAACGTGGGGCTTATTTAAAAGCTGAATTACAACAATTAGCAAAACAATATCCTTGTATTGGTAATGTACGGGGTAAAGGATTAATGCTAGGTATTGAAATTGTTGATGAACGTCAAGCAGCGGATCGTATTGGTTCATATCCTGCGGACGGTAATTTAGCCGCTGAAATCCAAAAAGCCTGTTTTCAGCATAAATTGCTATTAGAACGTGGTGGACGTGGTGGTAATGTGGTACGTTTACTTTGCCCATTGATTATTAGCCAATCAGAATGTGAAGAAGTCATTAAACGTTTTGCCCAAGCGGTGGAAAGTGCGTTAAAAGCCACTCGCAGTTAATTATCTTAATCTAAGTATGGCAAGGTGATATTAAGTACTTTGCCATTTATATTTACCCTTTCAATAATTATTTCGTAAGGAAAAGAGCAAATGATCGAGTTTTCCAAACATAAACAGGCTTTACTTTGTAATGATCCGCAAGCCATTGCTGATTACCAGCGGGCGATGCAACAGGCGGTCAATGCGGTTAGTCAATGGTTACAAAATGATAAAATGTATACTGGTGGTAGTGTTAGCCAGCTTCGTCAACAAGTGAAATTTACCCCTTCTTCGCAAGGACAAGGGCTAGAACAGGCTTTGCAACAATTAACCGAGTTATTTTTAAATAAGAGCTTAAAAGTGCATCATCCTCATTCCCTTGCTCATTTGCATTGCCCAACTATGGTTGCGAGCCAAGTGGCAGAAGTGTTTATTAATGCCACTAATCAATCTATGGATTCTTGGGATCAAAGTCCCGTTGCCTCGTTAATGGAAGTGGAGTTAATTCGTTGGTTACGCCAAAAAACGGGTTATGATGCTGGTGATGCAGGCGTATTTACTTCTGGTGGTACGCAATCAAATCTCATGGGGCTATTATTGGCACGTGATGCTTGTATTGCCAAACATTGGCAGACTGCAGAAGGCAAGGCTTGGTCAGTACAGCAAAATGGTATTCCAGCAGATGCTTTGCAAAAAGTGAAAGTGGTTTGTTCTGAAAATGCCCATTTTTCCGTACAAAAAAATATGGCAATGATGGGAATGGGCTTCCAGTCAGTGGTAACAGTACCTGTTAATCAACAAGCGCAAATTGATGTTGTTGCTTTAGAACAAACTTTGCAACAATTACAAAATGAAGGAAAAATTGTTGCCTGTGTGGTGGCAACCGCAGGAACAACAGATGCAGGGGCAATAGATCCTATTGGGAAAATTCGTCAAATTACGGATCAATTTGGTGCTTGGTTACATATTGATGCGGCTTGGGGTGGGGCATTATTATTATCCAAGCA